>JAFUBF010000375.1 GCA_017460325.1 Clostridia bacterium
AAAAGGGCAATACCAGCGGAACGGTATACAATTACATTACGGGTGAAACCAGTACCTTCTATGATCCGGCGGTGGGAACAACCAGCAATAGCAGCAGCACCAGAAAAACCACCTCGCATACCAGCAGCAGTTCCGCCAGCTCATACAGCGCGGCTTCCGTTTCCTATCCGGCAGTCAGTTCTGCCAGCGGTCCTGCGTATATTTTCAGCAGTGTCGGTGCGGTGAATGTCTATACGTACCCATCGGCGGATGCAACGGTGATTGCCCGTCTTGAAAGCGGAACGCCGGTTAACGTGATCAGCACGGTGGGCGGCTGGTCGGAGATTGCCTATGGCAACACGACGGGCCATGTGGATGCCCGCTTCATTTCCTTCACGGCGCCGGCGGTGGCCGCCACACCGATTCCGACCGTGATCCCGGCAGTTCCGTATACGCCCACAGTGAAGACGGCAACGGAACAGTATGTGACGATGATCAAAATTCAGCCTGTCACCGTAACGGTCCGTGTGCCGCAGGCCGGTGCAGCCGTTATTCTGCGCTGGGCACCCTCCGAGACGGAGCCGGCGATCAGCAACCTGGCCGAGGGGTATTCCCTGACGGCCCTGTCCATGAATACTGAATGGGTGCAGGTTTACGATCCGAAAACCAATGATGTGGGCTTCATCCCGCGGGCCTTTGTCAACGGCCTGTAAGAGATATGGTCGATTTTCAGCAAAAACCGGCTGCGTTCACAGAGCCGATTGATTCGGCCAGAAACGGACAGGAAAATTCACAGAGCCTGACGGGAATTTGACATTTGTGTTTCTTCCCTCAGTTTTCTCTTTATTTTTCGCCTAAAAATGATATAATACCTGTAACGAATTGAACAAAGATCAGGAGGTTCAAGCATGACGATAACGAAAAAGATGAACGGAAACGTTCTTGAGGTCGCCCTGGAGGGACGCCTGGATACCGTGACCGCACCGGAACTGGAGCAGGAACTGAAGGCGTCACTTGGTGAGGCAAACAGTCTGGTGATGGATTTCAGCAAACTGGATTATATTTCATCTGCCGGTCTTCGGGTATTGCTCACGGCCCACAAGGCGATGAGTGCAAAAGGCGGAATGGTCGTAAAGAATGTCAATGAAATTGTGAACGAAGTGTTTGATGTTACCGGGTTTGCGGATATTCTGACCATTGAGTAAAGTGCAGGGAGGGAGAGAATCATGAGATCCAATGTCATCCACATTGACAGCATGGGAAACGGGCATGAAGAGGCTATTCGTGAAATCAAAAAGGTTGCCGTTTACGAAGAACTGAACCGCAAGGAATCTCTGCAGCTGCAGCTTCTGGCGGAGGAAATGATGAGCCTCCTGCAGAGCGTGCTTGGTGGAGTGGACTGTTCTCTCTGGGTCGAGACAGGAAACAGGACATTCTGTCTGTATGTATCCACAGAGACGGATATTGACACAGAAGAACGGGAGCAGCTGCTTGCCTCTTCTTCCTCGGGGAAGAACGAAGCGGCGCAAAGCTTCCTTGGATTCCTCCGGGAAATTCTGGAATCTACCATGGCGGCACAACCGGATCATGCGGAAGAACTGCCGGATGATGTGCTGGATGATCTGACGAATCACGTCATCCGTTGCACGGATACGGAATGGGACAGATACGAACAGTCCACGCTGAAACGACTTGCAGATACCATTAAGATCGGTATTCGCGGAAAGAGAGTTGTCATGACGGTTATCAAGACGTTCAATGCCTGATCAACCGGGCGGAGCCTGCCTGAAACATGTAATAAAAACAACCGACCCGCTCTCATCATGGATGAGAGCGGGTCGGTTGTTTTTATTATGGTCCGGTCATTCCCCGGCATCTTCGCCGGTGAAATTAATCAGATCGTAGGAGATGCGGCTGAACAGATCGGGGGCGGATTCAATCAGGGACTTTGAACCTGCCGTCACGCGGGTGCTTTCGTCCGTTCCGAACCGGTCAAGCAGTGCGCCGTACCGGGCGATATCCGCCGGCGTGAACGCCTTGATGTCCCGGATGGTGCGGATTTTTTCCGCAACCGTTTCCCGATGGTAGATCTGATCCATAATGCCCGTCAGTGCAATGGACAGGGGACCGGCGGGGGGATTGACGTAACTGTACGCGGAGATCTGATACCCCTCGAGTTCCTTTTCGGAGATGGAAAGATTCCGGAGGAAATCTGCGGCCTGCCCATATATCTGATAGGTTTCAGTGACCTTGGGATCCCGATAGGAATAGAGGCCCAAAATGTAAGCTTCCTTCAGGGAATAGCCGCCGTAAGCACTGTTTTTCACGCGCAGCTCGGGATACAGCAGTTTGTCATCCAGGAGGCCTTCAATGATGTCAAGGCCACCGTCGGTCCTGTCAAATCCGGCCTCTTCCAGGTTGGTCATCACCAGGTTGTAGACGACATTTCCACCTGTGACGATGGCCAGATTGCGGGGGGTATCCGGGATCAGGGCCGCATAATCCAGCGTTTCGTGTTCCGCGTCGTCGAATTTGCTGATCAGGTGATAGCCCAGCGCGGAGGCACGCAGGATGTTTTCCCCGTTCCCCATGATGGCGAGAACAGCTCCGTTGCGGTTCAGCACCAGATCCCGGAAATGTTCAAATTTTGCGGTAAGTGCATCCAGTTCACTGTCGGACATTTTGCTGACTTTGTCCAGGTAACGAATGAATTCATAACCGTTCAGATAGTGATTGATTTTTACGGAATCGGAAAAGGGGAACATGGCCGCATTGAGTCCTATATTGAGGCTGGAGTCGCTCAGAGAGTTGGTATAGTTTGCAACCCGTCTTGCGGCATCATTCCGGATAAAATCGTAATCGCTGAAATCCGTGTGATACAGGATATGCTCAATCAGTGCGAAGCTGTCCTCAAGGAGGTCCGGAAGGGTGAACCAGTGGGTCTCGGCCTTGAACTTCACTTCATGTGTTTTCAGAATTTCAAAGGCGTCGCTGTCCATCAGGGAGACGCCGGTGGTGGTCAGAGAAAACTTTGAGGGAAGTTCGACGCGGGAATAAAGATCGGTGCCGAGCTGCCCCAGGAGAGAGGTAAATTCCATATAATCGAGCAGGTCCTCAAAGGGAATGACGGCGGCATTGTTGATCAGCGCGATACGGATCAGCGGCGAATCCACCTCGGATGTAACGAGACGGATGCCGCCAAGTGTCGTTTCACTTGCCACCTTGTGGGGGACTTCTTCCGGCAGAGAGGAAACGGTCAGCGCGTTCAGGGAGTCGGGCATCACAATCTGGGAGCTCTCCTCGACAAATGCATGGTAGGCCTTTGTCCGCTCAACCAGTGCGCTGATGTCCTCCGGTGTCATGGAGGCTTTCATCTCATTCAGATGCTGACGCAGTTCGGCGTCGTTCTTTTCCTTGAGTCCCGGCTCGGGGACGGTAATGGCCATGACGGAGGTACCAAGCTGAGACCAGTACTTCTGTGCGACCTGATTCAGATTGTCGGCGGTAATGTGCCGTTACAGAGCCCGGTTAAATTCTGCCTCTTTTTTCCAGATATAGAGGTCGTTGTAACTCTGCTGGGAGGAATAGATGTCATTCGAAAGGGAACGGTAAATCGACGAGTTGTCCAGTGACATCAGACGGGAAAACCGTTTACTGGTCAGAATGGCATTCAGGACGTCCTCATTCACACCGTCTTTGAGGACCTGCGCAAGGGACTCATCACAGATGGAACGGAACAGATCCTTATCGGATTCGTTCAGACCGTTTGCCACAAAAAGAAGATCCGTTTTCCGGCCGGACAGGCAGGAGAAGGTGGCATAGGCACTTGCCCCCGGCAGTTTTTCCCGCATTGTCTGCATAAACGGGGAGGATTCATCATTCAGGTAACTGGTCACATAATCCAGTGTGGCGAGCTCCTCGTAAGTGGCCGTACTGGCATCAAAGGGATGGCCATAGTACAGGATGGCGGCGTTTTCTGTCGGCGTTCCTTCCTCTGCCGGATAGGGAAACACCGTCTCATGATAGCCCGGGGTGACCGGGGTATAGTTCGGATCATCAAAGGCGATTTCCCGACGGTCATACTGCGAGAGAAACTGCGTGTTGAGCAGATCCAGAATATGGGGCAGGTTAAGGTCTCCGCTCAGAAACATGGTGGCATTGGACGGGTGATAGTGTTCTTCATGAAACGCCCGGAGCTGCTCAATGGTCAGTTCGGGAATGTGCTCGGGTTCTCCGCCGGAAATACTGGCCACATAACTTCCCGGCCACATCATGCCCAGATAGTTGTAGTAAGCCATGCGTTCCTGGGTCAGTGCCCCCAGCATCTCGCTGTAAACGACCCCCTGCAGGGTAATGTCGTCCTCGGGACTGTCCAGTTCATACCGGTAAGCCTCACGCATCATGGCATAGGGGTTGGAGATGGCAAGCGGTTCCGTCAGACCGCTCATATAATAGTCAATGTACTGGATCAGCTGATCTTCCGAAGTGGAGGACATGATGTATCGGGTGTTATCCGAGTAGGTGGAGGCATTCAGATAGGTATTACTGGTTTTTGCGTCCATTTCAAAGAACGTATTGGCACCGGGATATTTGGTGTTACCCCCCAGGGTGGCGTGCTCAAAAACATGGGCAATCCCTGTATTGCCATAAACCGGTGTCCGGAATGCAATGGTATAGTTGCGCTCGATGTTGTCATTGGCCAGCCAGAGGAGCACGGAACCGGTCTTTATGTGTTCAAGTGTCACGACATCGGTGAGGTACTCCGCCCAGTTGTAAACATCTTTTACGACAAACCCGTTGATTTCGGTTCCAACTTTGGGAATTCCAAACTCTGTCGGGGATCCGGCCAGGGCCGGAAGCGCCAGGAGAACCGTCATCAGCAGGAACAGCAGGATAAAGCCCTTTTTCATTTTCCCTGTTTCCTTTCTCTGTTTTCAGTCGGTCAGGCATTGCCCGTCCTCTCCGGACCTTCCTCCTGTCAGGGATGCATCGAATCATCTTTTGACATCCTGCAGAAGGTCCATCATTTCGTAACTATTGTAACCGTTTCTGTGTGCTTTGACAAGTTGTTCGCCGATGACGAACGGGCGTTTCCTTACGAAACCGCCCTGCCACGTGTTACCTGCCACCTGGAAGGTGGGAGTTCCCACCTTCCACGGATGTCAGACATCGTTTTCTTTCATGACAGGTACAAAAGATGCAGGTTTTGAGAAAATAACTGGACAGTCTGCCTGAGAACAGGTAAAATGAATCATAAAGTTTGAAGCGGACACGATGCACTGAAAGGACAACTTCGCGGGACAGTACCGGACTGTCATGGGCCTTTCAGAGACCGCGCAGGCAGGAGCTGGTCCTTTAACCTGTTTCCGGAAACGTGTCCCGTTTTGGCGGATATCTGAGAAGACAACAGGAAAAGGAGATTGATTATGAAAAAGATGATCATTGCCGTGATGGTTATGCTGACCCTGGTATTCGCGGTGGGTGCAGTGGCAGAGAAGCAGATTTCGCTGGACGAGGCAAAGAAAGCGGCGCTTGACTATGCCGGTGTAAAGGCAGAGGATGTCACGTTTGTCAAGGCGCACCTGGACCGGGATGACGGGCGCACCGTGTACGAGATCGAATTCTTTGGTGCCGATACCAAGTATGAACTGGATGTGGACGCGGCAGATGGCAGTATCCGTGAATTTGAGAAAGAGATGTTCAGCCGTGACTTTGCCACGCAGAAGCTGACGGAGGAGGAGGCTATGAAGGTCGCTCTGGCGGATGCGGGCTTCAGTGCGGAAAATGTTCGCGTGAAGAAAGCAAAACTGGATGAGGAAGACGGACGCCTGGTTTACGAGATTGAGTTTGTCGCAGAGGGAATGGAGTACGAGTATGAAATCGATGCCCAGACCTGCACGATTACGGAGAAAAGCGTAGAGAAGGAAGACTGACCGGTCGGAGTTTTCGGCAACGGAAAAATCATCCGGACCTATCCCGCCGCAGGCGGGTGGGGTCGGATCGGAGGACTGCATCCATGGGGGTGATGAAAATGCGGAAGTGTTTTGTCGTTTTTCTGTGCCTCTGGCTGGCGTTTGCCTGCTGTGGCATCTGTGAGTCTGAAACGGGAGAGAATGCACCGCTGTATATTGAGCAGCACCCCGGTGTTCTCCCCTACGACGGGGTCTGGCTGGCAGACAGGGACGATGTGCGCCTTGAGATTGACTGCCGGGCAGATCGTGTTGAGATCCTTGTGTTCCGGATGACCGGTGAGCTTGAGTGGACATCCTGGGAATATCTGGCAGAGTATGAAGAGGAAACAGGGACACTGAAATCGCTGCCGGATACCGGCATGAAGAGCCGGAACAGAGGAGATGCCGAGGGAAACATCCTGGAGAGTGTGTATGAGTACAGTGATGGTGCGGCAGTCTTTTCCCGGAATGCGGCAGGCGAGCTTCTCTGGAAAGACGAAAAGGAGGATGCGGGTGCCGGTCTCACCTTTAAGGGAATCGGGGCGTTTGCCGGAAAATACCTCGGCGGGAACTGTCAGATCAACATGGTCTGGAATCCGCATGAATCGGACTACGATGTGGATGTTTCCATTCGTGAGGATGAGAGCACGGTTCGTGAGTGGGTCATGAAGGGAACCTTTCACCCGGAAAACGGGACGCTCTCGGCAGTTGGCCTGAGCACACGGGTAACGCTCCGGCCGGATGGATCCGTTGACCCCGAGGCAGACCCGGATGAGGGAGAGGTCTCCGCCGAGTTCTCCTTTGACCGTCAGTTCCGCCTTCAGGCCCGCAGTGAGATGGCCAAACTGGAAGACATTTCGTTTGAGCATGTTTTTGTTCCGCTCTGGCTCTGGAGTTTCTGATCTGCCTTACCGGGACAACGGCACAGGATTTGGCAATAACGAAAACTGGAACGTACAGAAAGGTAGAAACGTATGATTAAATCGAAACCGACGATACCCCGTCTCCATATGATCAATTGTGCGCTGTGTAAAGATCCTCCCTGCAACCAGGCGTGTCCAGTCATGAATCCGGGTGAGTTCCTCCGCAACATCTGGTTCGGAAATGAACAGGTGGCGGCAGGCCGGTTGCCGGAGGAAAATCCGTGTCTGACCTGCGAAGGATACTGTGAAAAGGCCTGCGTCCGGCCTGGTGAAGTTCCGATTCGCGACCTGATGAACCGTCTTTATTATCAGGTGGTGCCGGAATGCGAGACCCCGATTCCGGATAATGAGGAGAGACTTCGCTGTGATCTGTGCGGCATCCCGCTGGAAAATCCGTTCCTGCTTTCCTCCTCTGTGGTATCCAGCACCTATGACATGTGTGCACGGGCGTTTGAGGCCGGATGGGCAGGCGCTGCCTTCAAGACTGTCTCGACGCTGGATATTCATGAGGCTTCGCCGCGTTTCTCGGCCATTGAGGGGAACAACGGCGGAATTATCGGGTTTAAGAACATCGAGCAGCTTTCCGATCACAGTGTGCCGGAAAACATGGAGATTTTCCGCAGACTGAAGAAAGACTATCCGTCCAAACTCATTCTGACCTCCATCATGGGACAGAATGAGGCGGAGTGGGCAGAGCTGGCCAGAATGTGCGAGGAAAACGGAGCGGATGCCATCGAGCTGAACTTTTCCTGTCCGAACATGATGGAGGGGGGACTGGGCAGTGATGTGGGCCAGATTCCCGAACTGGTTGAGCGGTATACGGCAGCAGCCAAAGGCGCCTGTCATATCCCCGTCCTGGCCAAACTGACGCCGAATGTGGAACGCATGAGTCCGGCGGCTGAGGCGGCCAGACGCGGTGGCGCGGACGGGCTTGCCGCTGTGAATACCATCAAGTCCGTTGTGGGTGTGGATCTGCATACTTACGTTTCCGCCCCGGCGGTTCACGGCATGGGCACAGTGGGCGGTTACAGCGGAATGGCAATCCGGCCGATTGCTCTTCGTTTCGTTTCAGAACTCGGACAGAATCCGGAGCTGAAGGGAATGCATATTTCCGCCATGGGCGGTGTACAGACGTGGCGGGATGCGTTGGAGTTCATCCTGCTGGGCGGAAATTCCATTCAGGTGACCACCAGTGTCATGGAGTACGGATACCGGATTATTGACGACCTGAAATCGGGACTCAATCTGTATCTGGCGGAAAAGGGATTTTCCTCCGTAAAGGAAGCCATAGGACTTGGACTGGACTTCCTGAGCAGTACCACCGATGCGATTGAACGGGATACGGTCATTTATCCCAGTTTTGACCACTCCAGGTGCATCGGGTGCGGACGCTGCGAGATTTCCTGTGCGGATGGTGGACATCAGGCGATTCGACTGAATACGGAGCGAAAACCGGTTCTTAACGGGAAACGCTGTGTCGGCTGTCATCTGTGCATGCTTGTCTGTCCGCAGAACGTAATTACGCCCGGACCCAAGCGGGTCAGAAAGGGCGGCGGGAAACAGAACGGATAAACCGCCGGGATTTGTTTCAGATGTTCAGTTTGAGCTTGGGGGATGGAAAATGAATAAACGTGTGTTTTTTCTGAGTGTACTTTTTCTCATGGTGTTCTCGGTCGGCTCTCTGGCGGAGGCGCCGTATTACGGAACACAGGCGGTGAATGGCAGCGGATGGGGCGTGCAGGGATACGGTCAGACCTATTATGATCCGACCCAGACGTACGGAGTTCCTTCCACTACGCAGGGCACCGATTACGCGAATCAGGGGTATGCCCAGGCGTACGGTACTGCTTCGCAAAGCACCGCCGATCCGTACGGGATCGGCCAGGCTTACGGGACACAGAGCGCTCAGTTGCCCTATGGTGCCGCGCAGAACTACGGGACAACAGCCACCGACGCACAGAGTGCCCAACTGCCCTATGGTGCCGCCCAGTCAGGCCAGGTCTATGGAACAAACACCGGATCCGGTGCCCAGACACCTTACGGAACCACCCAGTCAGGCCAGGTATACGGCGGTGTCCCGGCCACCGGTGCACAGGTGTCGCAGAATCCCTATGGAACCGTTCAGCAGGGACAGATGGTCACGGACCCCGGGACTGCCCAGACGACATATGGCGCACAGACCGGCGATCCGGCAGCCGTGAGCGGAACGAACAACAGCTCTCTTTCGGACGAGGATGCGGCATGGCTTGCGCAGGTCTACGGTGTTTCAGCCAGTGAGGTAACCTCTCTGCCGAGCGTATACAGCACCTCAATGGAAAACAGTTCCTATGTGCCGGGAAATGCACAGACGGAAGTCGGAAATGCGCAGGCTCAGCAGGGGTACAACGCCCAGGCTCAGCAGGGATATGGCAATGCCCAGACCCAGCAGGGATACAATGCCCAGGCGCAGCAGACATATGGCAATGCTCAGGCCCAGCAGGGATACAATGCCCAGATGCAGCAGGCGAATGGAATGAATGCCATGACCAACGGCCAGACTGCCGGGACGGCGGCACTCTCCCAGTCGGGGCCGCATCTGGATGGAACCGTGACGGGGGTAGGAAGCGAAATAACGGTTGCACTCTCGGACGGGTCCACGGTTACGGTCACCCCGGATATCTGTGCATCGACCAATGGCAGCGCGGTGGCCGCGGGAATGACATGCCGTATCTACTATCAGCGGGTCAGGCAGGCCACAAATACTTATGCGGAACGGTTTACACAGGTAGTTGTGTATGCGCCGTCAGGGAATACGGACGCAACCGTGCAGGCATCCGGTGTTCAGACCCAGGGGGTGAATACCGCAGCGCCGGGCTATGCGGCCGGGACCGTCGGAACACCCGCCGGATATGCAGGGAACCCGGTCCAGGGGAACGGATATAACGGTTATCCCAATAACGCGGCAGGAGGTTCACCCTATCTGTACAACACAAACGGCGCCGGTCAGAGTTACACGGATGAAGGTGACTGATCAGGCAGCTTTTGCCCGGACTCCGGCATAAATTCCTGAGAGGAACAGGGATACTGCGCTTTTCCTGGCGCAATGTCCCTGTTTTTTGTTCGGGCACTGACAGGAACGGGAAAGAAAGCGGAAAGGGACAGAAATGACGGATAAACAGCAGGCGGCGGAGGCGTTTCGCCGCTATACGGATCAATATGATTCCTCGAGCAGCAGGATCGCAAGCAAGGTGAGTCATACTCTGCGGGTGGCAGCTCTTTGCGAGCGAATCGCCCGGGGCTGCGGAATGAATGAGGAAGATGCTGCCTATGCCTGGTATCTGGGGCTGCTGCATGATATCGGACGCTTTGAGCAGGCTCAAAAGTATAACACCTTTGTGGATGATGCCTCTGTGGATCATGCTGAATTCGGGGCGGACCTCCTGTTCAAAGAAGGCCTGATCCGTTCCTTTCCCCGGGACGGCTTTCCGGAAAACGGGATGGAAATGATGGAAACGGCCATTCGCCTTCACAACAAGCTGACATTACCCGACACGCTGGATGACCGGACGCTGACCTTCTGTCGGATTCTCAGAGATGCGGACAAGGTTGATATCTTTCGGGTGATCGGAGAATTGTCCTTTGAGGAGATCATGGGAAGCCGGAAAGATCTTTTTCGTGACGCGGACGGAGCCTGTGAGGCCGTTATGGCCTGTGTCTATGGGCATCGGTGCGTTCCGAGGAACATACGGAAAAACCGTTTTGACTGCCGGATATCGCATGGATGCATGGCGTTTGAACTGGTCTATGAAACAAGCAGAAAGATCGCCGGAGAGCAGGGATACCTTGACCGGCTTCTCGCGGATACCGATGAACAGGGAAACAGGCTGTGGAGCGAGCGGGAATGCGAACAGCTGCGGATTCTGCGGGATGAGATCAGGCGGGCGTGGAACCTGAAATAAAGCCACTCAGAGATAGCAAACAGCCGGCCTGAAAGAGGATTCTTTCAGGCCGGCTGCCCTGTATCAGGAATTATGTGAACTGCAGGCAGCAGTCCGTTTTGCTGAACGGAGGATGTTTGCTGCCGACTGACGGGTGGCCCTGCTCATTTGGCGCAGATGGTGTTGATCCAGTCGATGAAGGTTCCGGTGCTCGTTCCCTCATTGCTGCCATGGCCCATGTTCCAGACGAGGGACTAATTGACGTCCCTGCCCATGGACTGAGCCGCAAGGCCGATGTTGAACCCGATGCCAAAGGAGGTGTGCTGATCCGCGGTTCCGCTGCGGATACGCCAGTATTCCGCCGGATCCACCGCTTTGTACCCCTCAGTGCCCAGCATGATCTCGGTTGCGTTGAGAAGGTTGGCCTGGGTGGCAATCGAATCCGCGCTGTCCCCGGTCAGGGCATCGCTGATATAAGCCTGTACCTGTTCCGCATTGAATCCATCCAGTGCGGAGAGTTCATCGTAATGATCGCTCAGAATCCTGGCAACACTGCGGGAGAAATGGACGGTATCCTGATCGGCGGCTCCGAAGGCGTCGTTCTCGGCAGACTTGTCCATGGGATCAAAACCGGGGATAGCCTTGTTGCGCTGGCTGACCAGTCCCGTACCGACCATGAATCCGGCCATATCGGTTACCTGCCAGGTGCCGTCTTCCTTCTGTATGAGCCAGTCCGCACCGGCATAGTCGGAAGCCGGATCCACTTCGCCGGATGCGGCCATGGCGTTCAGCGCAGCGGAGACGTTTGCCAGAATAGCGTCGTAATAGCTGCCGGACCGCAGGCCGGTCAGGGTCAGGGCGTTCCCCTCTGCATCCGTCAGATTCAGGCTGTTCAGATAGGGGATGAAGGCCTCGGCCTCCAGTTCCTGGAGACGGCGTTCAAAATCCGTCATGCTGCCGCGATAGGTGCCGCCCTGGTCAGCCAGATCGACCCACCACCAGGCGTATGCCAGATCCGCATCCTCGATATCCGCGATGGGGCAGTAGGCCTGGGCGGCAAAAATGTTGTCCGGGTACTGGCTTGAGTAGGTACCATCCTCGTTCCGGGTTACGCCGAGGGCGCCTGCTTCGTACAGGTACGGATAGTATTCCGGCATATTTCCGGAAGCACCGAAAATGCTGCTCATCTGGCCGCCGCCGGAGGTTCCGACGGAAATGATCCGGTCTTTGTTGCCGGGGAGAATGTCCGTATTAGCCCGCAGGGCGATGACGCCGGATTTCAGGTCAACGACCTGTGTCGGAGCTTTGCCGGTATGCAGGCCGTTTTCATCCACGGCATCCCGGCTCCGGGCGCCGGCAGTGACGTAAACGAATCCCTCCGCGATATAGGAGGTATCCACTGAGCGGGGAGAGGAGGAACGCCAGCCGCCGCACTCATTCAGATAAACGATGGGGGCGGTATCTGCCGTATACTGTCCGACGACGGCATCGTGATTGACGCCGGTCACATTTCCCTCAGCATCTGCCGTCAGGTAAGCGGCAGGAACGTAGATCAGCATGGTCTGATTGCTGAGATTGGTGATGTTGGCGTTCATATAGACACCCTGGTAGACGGTCCCGCCGGAGCCGCCCATCATACCACCCATCATGCCGCCGCGGCCAAACCCATTGCCGCCTGCGCCGCCCATGGGTTGTCCCGCGTCGCTCATACCACCGCCGGGGAAACCGCCCTGTCCGCGCTCTTCATTATTCGCGCCCACATTGATGGCACTCTCCTGCGCGGTGATTGGCTCCCCGTTTTCATCCACGGCGGCCAGTGTGTAGTAGGTGCCATCTTCACTCAGGATCCAGCGGTAAACGCCTGCCTGAATGCCGGCGGCGTAATCAAGATACACTGCTGCATCAATCGTTGTGACGGAGGGGGTATTCTCAGCCAGTGAGACCACGCCCCAGAGGAGCATCAGCGCCGTCAGAATGACGGCCAAGGTACGTTTCATCATTCGTCTTTCCTTTCCGGGCTGCGCAATCTCCGGTCTCTTCCGAATCCCGGAGCGACAGAGTACCGCTGTGCGGCCCCATTCCCTGTGATTTGCTCTGATCGTATCCGGACTTACTCTTTCGATGCACGATACTTCGGGTACAGGATATCACAGAAATGTGAAAGTTTCATGAGTCAAATGTGACAGAAATATGAACTTTTTCTGTCTCAGTTCTGCGGGTGGTGGGGGCACTGTTTGCCTTTGCTATGATTGTCCTCAGATGCTGACAGACGAATCCTCGTGTGAGGAATTCAAAAGGGTGCGAGAATTACAAACGATGATTCGCCGGATCGGAGGGAATGGCCTGTGGGTTTTCCCGGGTATGACTCTGCCAAATCAATCGTATGGGAGCTTTAGCTCCGATCATTGCTGAAAGAAATGACGGGGATGATCTAAAATGTCTCTCGGATTCAGATCCGGACGGGCGCTGTGACCTGTGGAAGGCTTTATCAAATCGGAGGCATATCAAAACAACCTGCCGGAGTGGATAAAGGGTAAAACACGGTCCGAAGGAGAAGAAACCGGGGTCTGCTGTGATTACGGTTGCTTGTCAATCTGCACAGAAATGCATATAATGAACTGTCCTGTCGGGGAAAAGCCTCCTGCGATTGAAACTCCGGATGATCCCATGAGGGTGGATAACAATAACGACGAGAAGAAGGTCTTGTTACACATGAGGGGAAAGCACAGAATCATTCTCGAAACTGACCGTGTAAAATACGATTTCACCATCAGACGAAATATTACGGTGATTCAGGGGGATAGCGCAACGGGAAAGACGACCCTGGTAGATCTCCTGAATCTCTACGCATTGAATGGCGCGGGAAGCGGAGTCAGACTTCAATCCGATGTTCCCTGTGTTGTTTTCTCAGGGCCGCAGATTTATTGGAAAGCAGTTCTGGAAAGTATAGGGAACAGCATTGTTTTCATCGATGAGGACTATTCTTTTATCCACTCCGGGGAATTTGCAGAAATGGTCAGAAACTCGGAGAATTATTATGTTCTGATCTCCCGGCAGCCTCTTTATAATCTTCCTTACAGCACCAAAGAGATTTACGGAATCCGAACCAGCGGAAAAGATCATTTTCCCATGCAGGTATATCACGAGTTTTATCCGATCTATCCGGATGATCATGGATACGATCTCCCAAAGGAATTCGGAAAAATCTGATGTAACCGGGAGGAAGAATCATGTTGCATATCGTGTTTGGTGATCTGGAAAATGTTAACCATGGACCCAGCTGGTTCAAGGCAAATTATTCACCCGAATGGCTGAAAGCCCCCTTCGTTCAGGAAATGATACTGGATGTGGATAAATCGAGATATGTAGACGGGCTTGTGATCGACAGTCCTGTCTTTGGCCCGATTCCTCCGGAACGACTGTCCGGCGGGGTTATGACCCTGATTATGATCTATGAAAAACCTGATCTGGTGTTTAACGCCACCAGTTGCGGAGGAAACTGTGCGAAATGGCTGTTGAAAATCGGCAGCATGAAGGATGTAACCGTAAACCTGAGGTACCTGATGCCTTTTGAGAAAACGGAGTCACTGGAATTATTTATTGAAAACGAGGGAAGAATTGTTCACGGTTACAGGGATTATCTTTGTACCGCAATCAAATATGTGTAAAAACCTTGAACACAGGGCGTACGAGAGAAACGACAGGCGAACACAGAGAACCGTCTCTCCGTGCTTTTCGGGGGAAACAGTCCGCGAGTAGCGGTCGGATGGAGAGCCGGATGCGGTGAAAGTCGCAGGTCCGGTTCGGAAGGTGGAGACTTACCTCGTGAAATTGCTCAGAGTAAAAGCGAGCCGTTTTAAGAATTGCTGCGACGGATTTACAATTGACCTTACTGCGAAGTCGAAAAAGACTGCGGAGGATAAGGAGTACGAGCTCCAGGAGATCGCTCCCGATCTGTATGTGTTCAATACGGTCGCGTTTATCGGGAAGAACGCATCAGGGAAAACGACAGCGATCGAACTGCTCGACTGTGCATATTCCATCCTTGGAGAGTTCCGGCTGGAGGGGAAGCACTACAGCTATGATGGTGTGCAGCTTGAGCTAACTTTTTATCACGAGGGTTTCCTGTATTTGTATGAGACAGCGTTGTCCTCAGGAAAGGCGATGGGCAACCAGGCCGTCTTCCTGGATGAGCGGCTCTGCCGGAAGGAATACTGCAAGACGAATGTGAAGGAAATCTTCGACCGGGAAGGGTATGGGGAGATAAAGGATCTTGGAGACCTCCCGGAGGACACGTCCAATGTGTTCTTCGTCCTGAAAAAGAAACAGACAAGGGCAGCTTTTTACGACAGCTTCAGCGGTGGTCCCGACACCTACCAGACGTTATTTCGGGTTTTGAAGAACTACGACATCGGGATGGAGGTGCTTGCGAAGATCATCCGCATCTTTGATGAGAACATCCGGGAACTGACCAGGGCGGATGACCACCACTACAGGGTTGTTACCGGGGATGAGGAGAGGATCATGTCGAGCGAGCAGCTGATCTACTTCCTTTCCGGTGGGACGACAAAGGGCATCCTTCTCTACACACTGATGGTGGCATCCCTGAAAGAGGGCTTTGACCTGCTGGTCGATGGGGTGGAGAATCATTTCCATAAAACGCTTGTGGAGAACATGATCAGCCTCTATAAGGACAGGAGCGTGAACAGGAATAACGCGACCCTGATCTTTACCACGCATTACTGCGAAATACTTGACCTGATGGGCAGGCAGGATAACATCTGGATCTGCAATGCTAACAGCCGCATCCATCTCACCAATATGTACGGGGACTTCAACATCCGACCTGAGCTGCTCAAGAGCAGGCAGTATTACAACAATGCCTTCCGGACGGCTGTGAACTACGAAGACCTCATGGCGCTGAAGAAGGTGCTGAAGAAGTCAACCGCTCACCACAGGAAGGCTGAACTGTATCTGGCCGACATCCTCAAATAGTGAATTGAATAGGACAGTCTGCTATAATTCTCCCTTCCCTTCTCACAACGCTCTGTGAGAGTCGAAAAAACATTTTGATTTACACATTGCGGGACACAAAAAAGGAGTCCGGATTTCCGAACTCCAAACGTCATCCTGCTACTGTCCAAGGTTTGTCCCTGACATTGGGAGCACTTTACTCCGGACCTTTTCAGGCGTTATTTTTGCGCTTCAGCCGGTGTGGCTGTGCTCTCAGTCTTCGCATTGGAGCGGACCGGATTTCCGGCTGCGTCAAGGGCAGGTTTATCTCCCTCAATGAGTTCGCAGACCGAACTGTGAATGAATCCGTAACCGCCGCTCTTGGTTTCAACCTCATACCAGATTTCCGGATCGTCATACCAGAGGACCTTCTTGTAGACGTACACACAGCGAAGGGTTTCACCCGGTCCGATTCCGGTAAGCACCGGACTGTCGACGGAGGAGGGATGTTCCCGGATCAGGCAGCGCTGCGGCAGATAGACCCAGCGGGTTTTGGCGTCCTCCACCGGATCATAGGGGAAAGCGTTTTTGGCACTGACATAACCGAGGGTCCCGTCCGGCATGGCGATTTCCCAGTACCCGGACGTCTTTTCCTTACTCAGAAGCGGGTAAACTTCCATCTTCCTGGCCCAGCCCATCTGTGCGCTGTGAGAACGCGGCTTGCGGTGGATGAGGAGGTTCTGCTGGGGATTGATCCAGACATAGCCGACGGTCCGCTCTTCCACATTCTCGATGACCGGAGAAGTGAGATTCTCGGGGATATAGGCCTGCTGTCCGTCTCCGAGCTCGATCAGGTACCACCAGGGATGAGACTTTGTTCCGTCCCCCCGCACCCGGTCCAGAACATTGTACTGCTGGCTCATTTTTGCCCAGCCCAGAAAACGGCTGTGACCGGTAGGCCGTGAGTAGGCGGCCACATTTCTCTCATGGCGGATGGTAACCCGTTGAATTTTCTGTCCTGCATCGGCCTGCGCCAGTGCAGGCAGGAAAAGACACAGGAGAGACAGTGCCAGAATGGCAACTGTCAGGAGTTTCTTTACCTTCATGAAGCGATGCTCCTCCTTCTTCGCTGAGAAAATATTAGGATCAGGGGAAACCCGTTTTTGTCGTATCCGGGGAAAAGATCCTCTGCGTTGCTGTCATTGTATCGTAAATGAAAGCGGGTTGCAAGTGAAATCCGGGGGACGGGGAAAGGAATTTTCCGGTGTCTTCTTGGACAGGTCTGTGTACAGGAACGCGGGTGTGTGTCCGGGAATATCGAAATGGATGGCCGGTACGGGGGAATTTCCGGGGCCGAACTGCCGGATCCGGGGAAATCTTCGGATGAAAAAGTCACAGTGACGGGGGAAAATGAGTTTTTTCGCCGAAAGAGATTGACAAAAGGGAATAAAAAACTATAATGGAGCTACTTACCGGATGACGGGGAACACGTCTGCGGAAAAGCGGTGTAAGAGAGCATGGATCACAGGCTGGAAGTCCGTGCCACTGGCCTTCGCGGGTACCATCCTCTGACGGCAGGCGGTTCGTGGCCGTTATCCCACATGAGAAGAGGTATTATAGCAAGCGGGGTGGAACCGCGGATGCAGACGGCATTCGTCCCTAGGTGAGGGAGGAATGTTGTTTTTTTATGCCAAGGCCAGCGCAGCGAAAAAGGGAAAAGGAGTATCGAGATGAAAATTATCTACAACGACGGCCATGTGGCCGAGTGTCCTGCTGAGGAGGAACTGGAGGTTCTCCGTCACTCTGCGGCTCATATCATGGCGCAGGCGGTCAAGCGTCTGTATCCGCAGGCGCATTTTGCCTATGGCCCCGCGACCGAGAAGGGTTTCCACTATGACATCGACCTGGGTGAGGTCAAGCTGGGGGATGAGGATCTGCCGGCCATTGAGAAGGAAATGCAGAAGATCGTGAAGGAGAATCTGCCGTTCAAGGTGTATCCGCTGCCCCGGGAGGAGGCCGTCCGGCTGATGCAGGACCGGGGTGAGGTCTACAAGGTGGAGCATATTTCAGATCTTCCTGAGGATGCCGTGATCACGTTCTATCAGCAGGGCGAGTATATCGACATGTGCGTGGGCCCGCATCTGACCTATACCAAAGCACTGAAGGCGTTTAAACTGACTGCCATCAGCGGCGCTTACTGGAAGAATGATCAGAAAAACAAGATGCTCACCCGCATCAATGGTGTGGCATTCCGCAATACGGATGAACTGGCCGCCTATGAGAAAGAGGTGGAGGAGGCCAAGGCACGCGATCATCGCCGGATCGGCAAGGACATGAATCTCTTCATGGTGGATGATCTGGTGGGACGCGGCCTGCCCATGTTCCTGCCCAAAGGCTATACCCTGTGGCAGCAGCTCGAGAATTACATTCGTGAGAAAGAGGTTATGCTGGGCTACCAGCACGTCCTGACCCCCTGCGTCGGAACAGTGAATCTGTACAAGACCAGCGGACACTGGGATCATTACAAGGACAACATGTTCCCGGCCATGGAAGTGGAAGGCGAGAGCTTTGTGCTGCGGCCGATGAACTGCCCGCACCACATGCGGATCTATGCCAACCGGCCCCGGAGTTACCGGGATCTGCCCATTCGCATCGGCGAGATTGCGCATGATTTCCGTTTTGAGGCCAGCGGTACCCTGAAGGGAATTGAGCGCGGCCGTCATTTCTGTCAGAATGATGCCCACCTGTTTGTCACCCCGGAGCAGATCAAGGATGAGGTAGCGGCTGTCGTCGACCTGATCTTCAGCACCTATAAGGATTTCGGCATTACGGATTACCGCTGTGTCCTTTCCCTGCGCGATCCGGAGGACAAGACCAAGTACCATCAGGATGATGCCATGTGGGAGAAGGCGGAGACTGCCCTTCGTGAGGTGCTTACCGAACTGGGCATCCACTTTACCGAGGAGATCGGTGAGGCGGCTTTCTACGGTCCCAAGCTGGATGTCAATGTCAAGCCGGCCGTCGGTGCTGAATATACCCTGTCCACCTGCCAGCTGGATTTCTGCCTGCCTGCCAAGTTTGACCTCAAGTATATCGACAAGGACGGCTCCCTGAAGACCCCGGTGGTTCTGCATCGCGCCATTCTGGGCAGCCTGGACCGCTTCATGGCTTACCTGATCGAGGAGACCAAGGGCGTATTCCCTGTCTGGCTGGCGCCGGTACAGGTCAAGGTGCTGCCGGTCAGCGACAAGAGCATGGATTATGCGGAAAAGGTGTATGCTGCGCTGCGTGAGCGCCGTATCCGTGTGGAGCTGGATGACCGCAATGAAAAGATCGGTTACAAGATCCGCTATGCCCGTCAGGAGGACAAGGTGCCGTATATGATCATCCTGGGCGAAAAGGAAATTGCGGAGAATACCATTTCCGTACGTGACCGGGCAACGGATCAGACCACTGTGTATTCCCTTGATGAGTTTGCCGACAAGGTGCTCAGAGAGATTGCGGAGAGAAAGTAATCGCGGTACATAAACGAAAGGCAGCCAGTGGCTGCTTTTCGTTGTTTTGAGAGGATTCACGCTGTTTCCGGGTACGGCGGAGCCGTATCGGACAGGTAACGGGTACTGGGGCGGTTCCGGAGGAAGAGATGGCGAATATTCAGCTGATCAGATCGGAAACATTACCGGATCAGGAGTGGCAGAAACGGGCCGTGTTCCCTGACTGGAAGGGCTATACGGATGATACCCTGGCCATGAACAGCATGCTGAGCTTTCTGGGATTCCACGGGCAGGGCGTGCTCTGGCTGAGGGTTTCGGATACGGTGGAAAGCTTTATCCTGTACGTGAACGGCGTCCGGGCAGATCCGGTTTCAGGCGGCGGCATTTTCCGGGTCGATTTTGCCGCCGCGGCGCTGGATGGGGTCAATACCATTCAGCTGTCCAATATCGAGCCTCTCGGGCTGAAAGAGGCCGTGGAGGTGTTCGTGGGGTATCCGGAGGTGCTCCCGGGCACGGGAATGGAGGGAATCCGTCCGGAACCCCTTCGCCTGATCTCCGACCTGATTGAATCGGATATCCGGCACGGCTTTCCCGGTGCGCAGCTGGCCGTCCTCAGAAACGGACGGCTGGTAGTGGAGCGGTCCTTCGGCCATATCAGCAGTTACCGGAAAGACGGGACCCGGCAATTGGGGCCGGCTGTCACCGCCGATACCATGTACGATCTGGCCAGCGTGACCAAGATGTTTGCGGCAAACTATGCCCTGCAGAAACTGGTGACAGATGGGCTGCTTGACACCGGCAGCACCCTGGTTTCCATCCTTGGGGAAGCGTTTGCCGGGGAGACCCTTGATTTCACTTATGCCGGGCAGGAACATTCGCCGGACCATGACCGGCAGATCCGGTGGAAACGGGCACTGACGGTCCGGGATATCCTGTGCCATCGGGCGGGATTTCCTCCGTCCCCGCACTTTAACAACCCGGATTTTGACATGGCCGAACAGGCTGTGGGAAAGCCCGGTTCAAACCGATGCTATGCGGCGAACCGGCGCGAGATGCCGGGGGCGGTTTTCCGTCTGCCGCTTCTTTATGAACCGGGGACGAAGACGATCTATTCGGACGTTGACTATATCCTCCTGTGTCTGGTGATCGAAACGGTCACGGGGAAAAGGCTGGATGAGTATCTGGACAGCGTCTTCTATGGGCCTCTGGGACTGAGGCACATCACCTTCCTTCCGCTTGAGCGGGGCTTTCAGCCGGAGGATTGTGCGGCCACGGAACTGAACGGAAACACCCGGGACGGGAACGTATTCTTTAAGGGAATCCGCACGGAGACGATTCAGGGTGAGGTGCAGGATGAACGGGCCTGGTACTGCATGGAAGGCGTTTCCGGCCATGCGGGACTGTTTGCCAGTGCGACAGACCTGGCCCGCCTGGCCAGTATCATGCTGACGGGCGGATACGGCCGGCACCGTTTCTTTTCAAGAAATGTCATGGATCTGTTCACATCGCCCAAGTCGCCAGTGGAGGGGCACTGGGGACTTGGCTGGTGGCGCGAAGGGGATGACCAGCGGGTATGGTACTTTGGAACACAGGCTGCACCGGGAACGGTGGGGCATGAGGGCTGGACGGGAACGCTGGCCATGGTGGATCCGAGCCGTCATCTGGTGATTGTCTATCTGACCAATGCCATTCATTCGCCGGTGGTCAGTTCCTCGCAGCCAAACGGATTCAGCGGCCGCTTCTTTACGGCCTCCACCCTGGGGTTTGTGCCTCAGATTCTGTCCATCGGGATGGACAGTGAAGGGAATGTGAGGGCGCAGCTGCTGGATCTGCTGGCGGACATGGCGGCGGAAAGCCTGAAGCGGATCCCCGGGGAGGCAGGGTCTGTGCATCCCTCTGTTGAAAATGTCCGAAGCAAACTGGACGTGCTCCGGGCCTGGGCATCCGAGGCGGGAGACGAAAAACGGCTTACGCTGGCGGACCGGATTGAGAAAATGCTGCCGTAACCGGGAACAGGTTGCATAGAAGAGCGACCGGAACAGGCTGTTCCTGAATCTGCAGGATGGACGGGGGACTTCCGGTCGGGCTCAGATAAAGAGCAGGGGATGGAACGGTTCCGACCCCGACACAACGTTGCCGGGATTGAGAGAAAGGAGCGGGCCCGGTGCATTGCACCGGTTTGCCAAATCTTGTTTTCTGTCAATCACACGGCGCCGAGAGCCTGAGTAACAGTAAAGGAGAAATAAATGAGACATTTTGATCGAAGAGTGGCGGGGCTTATGATCCTCCTGCTCTGTCTGTGTCAGCTGGCGTGGGCGGAGACAGCCGGGAAAATGACGGTCTATTCCGTACCGGAGTGGATCACCAAACATGGAAATGTCTGTCTGGTGACGGACCGGAGAATCCTGGGTGAGGATCTTAATGCGGCGGGAATCGAAGCCGGGGACCGGGTCAGGGTTACATTCCTTGGCCGGTCAATCGAAATGGACGTGGCCAGAAATTACAGTGAAACCGCGACCGGGACGATCCTGATGTGCATCACGGATGACAGTGTCCAGCTTGCCATCAATATGGGGGATTTTGCCTCGGAGTACCTTGCCGATAAGACGGTCAACGACGACGGCAGTCTGACGTGGAAATTTAAAGAGGGGATCGAGGGGCCTGTTGAGATCAGTGTCGAGGTGATCGCCAAAGGCGACGGCGAGGATACCGGTGCCGTGGAGCTGACCTATTCAAATAACCGCGAGGATTACCCGGATCTCACGGATGAGGAATATGCAAATTTCCGGGTGGTTGCCACACACGGGATGGGAGAGGGCGTCCTCTACCGTTCCTCCACGCCGCTTGATCCGAAATTTGGCCGAAATGTTTATGCGGATGCTGCCATGCGGAAGGCCAAAGTTGCCACGATTGTGAATCTCGTCGATCATCCGGCGGCTGTGAAAAACTATGAAGGGTACAGTGACAGTTACTATTCCACTGTGAATACCATTGAGCTGGGCCTGGGAATGGATTTTGATACGGAGGAGTACAGAAACGGGCTTGCGAAGGGACTGCGGTTTATCGCTGTCCATCCCGGACCCTATGCTGTTCATTGCCGGGAAGGGAAAGACCGTGCAGGGGTGACGATCGCTCTCCTTGAGTGCTTCATGGGGGCCTCCTTTGAGGAGGTTGTCAGCGACTATATGGTAACCTTTTACAACTACTTCGGGATCCGGCCCGGCGATGCGCAGTATGATGAAATCGTGGAGAACAATATTACGGTGATCATCAAAAAGCTGTTTGATGTGGCTGATCCGTGCAGTGCGGATCTGGCAGAAAAAGCGGAAAGTTATATCCGGGGAATCGGTCTGACCGATTCGGAGGTGGCCAGCCTCCGCGCGAATCTCGGGAGCCTGTAAAAAACCGGCCGGAACAGTGTGTTCCGGCCGGCCCTTTTGTACAGGATCAGTCTTCTGTCCGATGGTAAATCCGGGTTCCGCACCGGACACCCCACGCTTTCCCATTGAAAAGCAGGAATTCAATTCTTGAATAGAGGCTTCCGTCATCCTGGATGGTACGGAAACGGGTGCCGCCGCAGTAGACAAGGCGGATTTCCATATCATTGTGCCGCCCGACAGGAATTCCGTCCTGAAGCGTCAGGGTAAAGGTGGAGGGAATTCCCTCATGGCTGACATACGACCCGGTCAGCATGTCGAAGTCTGTGAACGGATAGGAAACCTCTTTGAACCATTCGTGACTCTGATCAGGCGGTAAACCGAGAACGGCATTGTACATGGCAAAGAGAAGCGGGTCCATGTCCCCATCGCTCTGGTTGCTGAGAACGCTGAGGCCAATGCCTTCGCCCAGAATCAGGCCGCCCTTCGTGGACACGCCGTGCAGGCCACCGGAATGATCACACAGAATATGCCCCATGAAGGCACGCTTGTTAATGCCCATGCACATGGTCTGCAGGGTGCGAAGGGGATGTTCGTTTCCAACGAGCATTTCCACCGCCTGACGCGGGATGACCTGCCTGCCCTCGTGCATGCCGTAACCGGCCAGCATCCGGTAATAGGTGGCCATGTCTTTTGAGGTGGATTTCACCATGGCACATCCGCGGAACGGGGGCAGAACGGACCAGGCATCATCGCAGTGGTGGACGCCGTCCTCGAACGTGAACAGCGAGGTCATGTTGCCGCCGGAGAGGGCATAGGCGGCCAGGTGGCCGTTGTCCAGAATGGAGCGGGTCATGCCGAGGGGCGCAAAGACCCGTTCGTGCATGAATGCCTCAAGGGACATCCCCGCCGCCTGATCGGCAATATAGGATAGGATGGCATAGCCTTCATTGGAATAGCTGAGATTCTGACCGGGCATTCCGTTGGCGGGATACGGGCAGCTGGCAATGTATTCGATGATCTGGTCAATGGAATCCATGGCGTTGGGGGCTGTCTCCCGAAGTTTTCGGTCTTCGTCAGAGTCGCGCCCGGGGGTATTCATGGCAATGGACCATTCAAGGGGTTCCATGGTGGGAATGCCGGCGGTATGCATGCAAAGATGCCGGACGGTTACGGCTTCCCGGGGAATGCCGGGAATACGGAACCTGGGAAAGAAGCGGACCACCGGGTCATCCAGGCTCAGTTTTCCGTCAATGGCCAGAAGGCAGAGACAGAGGGCCGTGATGGACTTGCTCATGGAGGCAATCCCGAACATGGTATCGTGGTTCGGCGCGACGGATTTGTCGGAATCAATGAAGCCGAAACTGAAATCGTAAAGCATGCCCTCCGGTCCCATGATGCAGGCACTGACGCCGGCAAGGGATCTGTCCTGAGCGAGTCGGGTCAGTCTTGCAGTTAATTCTTCTGCGTTGAACATGGTGTTTCCTTTCTTTTTCGGAGCTCATAGCCCAGGGTTCGGCTATTTTCGGATAAAGCCGTCATCTGAGGGACTCGTATCGGCAGGGATAAACCGCTCCGCGGTCATGTGCAGATCGTATTTTTCCCTGAGGGCGCTGATTCTGGCCATCATGGGGGAAGCGTGGTGCCGGTCGAGGGCTGCCTGGTCTGCCCAGGAGTCGATCAGCAGGACGGTTTCAGGATCTTCCAGCAATATGGCATATTCATAACGGAGGTTGCCCGCTTCCCTGCGGATGTCGGATACGGTTCCGGAGCTGAGCATTTCCTCTGCGAACGCTCTTGCTGCGCCGTTTCGGCCGGTGTATCGAAGATGAATGGTAATCATGAGGGCCCTCCTGTTCTGCCAACTGGCTTTGCCGGGATCTGTATCCGGCAAACGGGTGTATCATTTTGTTACGTCCATGCTCCAGCCCCGCTCATTTGCCGAATTCCGGGAGACGTCGGCCGGTTCCGGATAGTGCTCTCCCGGGCGAATGAGGCGATCCGGACTGAAACGGCTGGTTTATCGAATGAAATTTATGGGTGGGCACAGGATGCCCATCTGCGCATGGTGAGAGCGCACCACAACTGGATGCGTACAGGGTCAGTCGCAGGCCGCAGGCAGATGGTGTGCCATTGCACAGGCGTCGTTCCCGAACTGCAGGAAAGATGGTCGGAACCGGCAGCCAGCGGCTCCGGCGGTCCACATCATTCGTTCAGGGTGCCTCGGATGCTACCTCGTTATCTCTACCGGGGGCTCATCCAATCCGGCCTATATGGAATTTTCAACGTGCCTATCATAGCAATGGACCCGCTCGCGGTCAAGGCTATTCTCGCAATTCCCCCGAATGAAAGTGCAGGCCTGCGGGTGCGTTGCCACGGCAGGAAAACGGGGATGCATCCCCCTCGGGGATCCCGGTCGGGGGAGATGCGCAAAACCAGCGGATTGTACAGGCGGCGGGCGAAGTGCTATAATTGAAGCGGCTCCGGAGGATTCTCGCCCGTGAATGGGTACAGAGGAGCGGCGCGATGGGAAGCCTTTCCTGTCGTCGTGGCAGGGGAAATGACCTGAACGTAAACCGGGAAAAACGGCCGGATGAGATCTTCGAATCGGGAAGAGATAACCGGGATAGTAGGAGAACCCTTATCCAGGGAAAACAGGCATGGAAGGGGCAGAATGGCCTTTTTCAGGGACCCTGGCGAGATGCCCGGTGGGCAGGTTCGGATTCCCGCCCGAGCAGGGAAAAGCACGCCGGAAAATCCGAAAAAAATGATGTTGAACGGGGGAATGGGACATGAATATACTGTTTGTAAACGCCTGCGTCAGGAAGAATTCCAGAACAAGGCTTCTGGCTGAACGGGTGTTGTCTCTGCTGGAGGGAACCGTTACGGAGGTAAAGCCGGCAACGGTGACGGAGCCGATTGTATCGGAGGAATTCATTACCAATCGGAGCAATGCAACGGCAAAAGGGGTCTTTGATGACCCCGCATATATCCCTGCCTGTCAGTTTGCACAGGCGGATCTTATCGTGGTCGCAGCGCCGTACTGGGATCTTTCTTTTCCCGCGGTTCTCAAGGCGTACTTCGAGCAGATCAACGTGCTGGGGGTGACCTTTGAGTACACGGAGGATGGCAATCCCAGAGGGCTGTGCCGGGCAAAAAAGCTGATTTATGTCACGACAGCCGGTGGCCCGATTATCTCAGATGCGTACGGTTACGGTTACGTGAAGGCACTTGCACAGTACTTCTACGGCATTTCCGACGTTTGTCAGTTCAAGGCGGAAGGACTGGATGTCATCGGCGCAGATGTGCAGAAGATTCTGGATGAGGCACTGAAGAAAGGCCCGATTGATTGCCGGTGCTGAACCGGAGATGAAGAGTCCCCCGGAAGAGTTCAGAGGATGTGTATTCCGGAGGAACTGCAATCAGCTTCCTCCCTCGCAGGGAGTACCTCCATGGGCTGCCTGCATGAGACCGCCGGTGTTTCCCGGACGTGGGCTCCTGAAATCAGGGGCCTGTTTCCCGGGGCGCATCTGCGTGGATGGGAGCAGTCCACCTTGCCAATTCCTCAACCGAAACGATCCGAACGGAAACGGAGGACGGTGGAACCTCGCGGGAATATCTGTGATTCTGCTCTTGTCAGACATTCCCGCCTGTGTTATACTCCGTGTACGCCATGGGAAGGGAGATGAGGATCATGGCCAGATTCATTCCGAAGGAAAAGCTGAGCAGGAAGGCTCAGAAGGAACTCAACCGTCAGCGGCGCGTCACCTGGGATTTCAGCCCGGTTACGAAAGCCGTTGACAGCAGGAAACGGTATAACCGAAAGAGAAACGCCCGCGACCGGTATGATGACTACGGTGCGGGCGTTTTTCATTTGTCGTCTTTCAGTGCCTGACAGAATGCGTCTATCTGCCTGTCCTTTGCCGGATCAGGTTTATCCTTTGGGTCGATCAGGATCAGCGTCTCCGACAGAGGATGTCCGAGGCAGTCTTTCAGCTTTCCGAACGCTTTCTCAGCGCCGGAACCGCTCTGACAGGCATAAGCAGCATATCGGCCGGCGTTCAGGCGGTTGTCTCTGAGGAATGTTCGGATCGGGGGCGTGATGTTGCCTGCCCAGACCGGGAAGCCAAAGATAATCGTGTCGTATCGGTCAGCGTCAAGCCGGTAAGGCTTCAGTTTCGGTGTCTCAGCCATTACCGCGCTTTTTCCGCCCCAGAAGAATTTTCTGAAGCCGCTGCTCGGATATTCCTTCTCAGGCTCCAGCCGAAGCAGGTCCGCATCCAGTTGCCGGGCCACTCTTCGGGCAGCATATTCCGTGTTGCCGCCCATCGAATAATAAACAACCAGTGCTTTCATCGTTCTTTCTTACGTAAACCTCAGCTCATCCAGCGAGTACCGGATCATTTCGTCAACGGAGTCATCCTCATCCTGGCTCGCCGTGCTCAGCCAGGGATGGTATTCCTCCCATAGTTCCTGTGTATCCATCGTCTCATCATTCATAAAAACGGTCACCCTCTCTGAATTCGTTCAAAACCGCAAAAGATTGTACCTCGAAACGCGGAAAAACACAATATGGAGTTTCTCCAAAAACCATGAGGGATCATTTTTGAATCGAGTTGTCCCGCCAGGCCGATCCCGAAACGACTGGGCGGGATGGATTATTTGAATAAATATCCGGGCAGCCTCAGGGTATTTCCGTGTGAATGGGTGAACCGTTCGGGGTTCGTGTCACCCCGGGAATATCGCAGGGGGAAAAGGCTGTGGGACAGGTGAGCCTGTGCAGCCGAGGATGCCGGCACGCTGCAGAAACTGTTGTATCACCCTGAGCGTACCGGCAAGGGGGGAGAGACTCTATCCGCGCAGGCCGAAACGGCGCAGATCGCCAATGAACGCCCGACGCCGGGAATATTCATCCTGATACTGCCCGAGCACTGCCTGTTTTGCGCCTTTTTCTCCGTTGGATTCAAGAACTTCGCCATAGGCTGCGATGTATTCGGCACATTCACCGTAATAGTTCCTGCGGTTTGCTTCCATGATGGCGGCAACACGAACAGACAGCCAGTTCCTGATTTTTGCAAGAATACTTTCGCGAAGATCATCCGGGATATGGACAGAGGATTTCCAGGCGAGAAAGATGCTCTGGAATTCCGCGGTATCCTCACGGTCAGATGACTGTCCCGTGCCGGCATAGAAAGAGGAACAGGTAAAATTGGCATTGTCCTTTGCTCTTGTCAGCATTTCCCTCATACAGGAGGTGTCAAGACTGCCGGATTGGAAAAGAAGAAGGAAGAGAGCCAAACCTTGTTTCATGAATGTAGAGGACCAGCCGATCCCCTTGGTTACATTCATGAACCGGGTTTGAAACTTGTCAAATTCGCCGTTGTAGAACAGGAGTGCCGGAGAGATCCCCTCCTTGTAGGGACTGTAAGGTGTGGATGCCTGATCACAGATGGCAGAGACAGCATCGGAAAAATCTTCCCAATGTTTCGAAAGCAGGCGAAGCCGGAGATAGTTGATGACGGTCGGTGAGGAACGGAAAGCTTCCATCCAGGCTTTTTCCGCTGTGCTCTGTTCTCCAATGGCAAGGGCATAATCCGCGGCCAGAAGGGCGACGGAACTTCGGACGGTTTGATTAACGGGAATCAGGTTCAGTGCGTCTGTTGCGATGGACAGGTATTCCTGATCTTTGCCCGTATCCTTTCCGGATTCCAGGAGTGTTTGAAACAAGGCAGGATGGGAAGCGGCATACTGCTTTGCAATCTTCACTTTGGAATCCATGTCAGGGAGCATTTCAAACGCTTCTTTCAGCAGAGCCTCATTATACTGACCGGTTTGACTGCCCAGAGCTTCGACCCACCGGGGAAGAAAAGTGTTCAGGTTAATCTCCGCATTTCCGGCCTGCAGTATTTTTTCCAGTGTGACATCTTGGGCGCACATGTTGTGTAAGATGTTGAGGATGGCATCCACTCGGCTGTTTTCCGGATTGCCCATGCAGGCCAGATATGCAGCTTCAACGGTGGCTTGTGAGAGATTGATGCTGAGAAGATCCCGCGCGACGAGGTCGCCAAGATCAAAGGACGAGTCCCAGCTGTCACCATAATCGCCTGATACCTGTACTTCGACAGAAGAGAGGAGATCGGCCAGCCGGGCACCATCCTGATATTCTCCCTGATCGTAACACGAGTGCTGAAGCTTGAAAGCGTCCTGCAGGTCCTCAAGAAGTCCGTCCGGATCTGAGAAGTTGAATTCCTCATCTTCGCTGTCGTTCCAGTCGTCCCATTCTTCATTGTATTCGCTGTCCAGTTTGGATTCACCGTCTATGATGGACTGCAGCGTGTCCATCATGTCAGAGACTTTCGCAGACAACGATGGCCTGTCCGTATCTGTTTTCTGACTTTCTTTTGTTTGTTTGCGCTCATCATAATCGCTGAATTGATTGAGAAGATCCAAAAAACGCTCCCGATTAACCTCCGGTTGTGTTCGGGCGAGTTCATGTACGAAAAGGCGTAAAGACTCCAGATCAATGGATTCGAGATGTCTGTCGATTTCCTTCAGAAAGGTTGGATAGTTCATGCACGATGCCTCCGTTTCTGTAAAACCGGGTGTGGTGTGTTAAGTATAGAGCCATTCTACAGGAACACCGTGTGAATGGCAAGAGAGGTGCTCTATAACTTCGCCCAATCTGCGATTTGGCAGCAGGAGTTCTGAGTGAATTGTGAACCTGGATCAGGTTTGAGAAATGAACGATTACGTGATATACTGCGGGTATTCAATGATCAGAGAGACGAGCGCTTTGCATGGGCTAATGAACTGACCGGCGAAACAATGGGGTTGCGAAAATCATTGCCTGCCCGGGCGGTGTCCGCCGCGGGAGTTCTGCCGGGACCGGGAAATGGTCCGTCGGCAGGCAGAAAAAGTGCATTCAGTGAGGAGGTACAACATGATTGAGGGGATCTTTTTGGCGCGTAAGAACCGAAGACTGGCAGAGGTTGAAGTTGAAGGGGAGTGTTGGGAGGCGTACGTTTCCAACGGGGCAGAAATGGATTTTCTGAAACGGGGGTCTGTCTGTTATCTTCAGGAAATTGACAATCCGAATCGAAAGACAGCATTCAATCTGTTTTCGGTCTATGACCAGGATACGCTTGTTTGCGTTGATGCAAAAGCACCGCTGTATACGGCAGGAGACTGGTATATCAAGAGACTGCAGAAAGAGTTGAACACAACAGAGAAGGTTGCGTATCTTGATTATCCCACGAGCCTCCACTTGGAAATGTTTGTTGGAAGAGAGCTTTCCACGACGATTCAGGTTATGGGAACTTCTTTGGTCAAAGACCGGAGGGCTTATCTTCCGGAGATGCGTTCATCAGCGCTGAACAAAAGACTGGAAAATCTGCGGTGGAGGAAAAACCGGGGGCAGGAGGTAAGGCTGCTGTTCGCAACATGCAGGAATGACGTTGAATCGTTTTTTGTAAACGAGAAAGCGGATACAGAATTTGCGGATCTCCTGAAATTTCTGCAGGTGGAAGATATACCGATTGAGTGCCTGAGATGTCTGACAGATGAGGAAGGCTTGAAGGCTGATCAACTCATACCGGTGGAAATCTGATGGGTTTGCGTGCAGGATGTTTCCGCATTGGGCCGGAGACGGCAGTTTTGCTGTCTGAGCGACCAGACCGGAGCAGCGATATTTCCATCGGAGGACCGATACACGATTTTTCTTCCTTCGAAACCTGAACGCGAAAACTGAGAAAAGGCGGATATGGAGGACCGGCCCGGGAACATCGTCATGACAGGTCCGTATCGCACAGGCGCGTTCAGATCTTCATCGTCTCTGGCAAAATGAGCGGCAATTGAGACACCGTTGAATGAGTGGGATCAACCTGTCCAGCTGACAGAACGGCCTGTCAGTTGGACGCGTATATCCGAATTGGAGAAAGGAAACGACCATGGTATTGTATTTCAGCGCGACAGGGAATACAAAGCTGATCGCCAAAAAGCTGGCCGAGCACCTTGGGGATGAATCTTTCGATTTGCTTCAGCGGATCAAAAACAGAGATTATTCTTCGCTTCATTCCGACCATCCTTTCGTAATCTGTTCACCGGTGTATGTGAGCGAGCTCCCTTCATTTTTCAGCGAGTATCTCAGGAAGGTATCCTTAACAGGCTGTCGGGAGGTATACGGAATACTCACAGACGGCGGATACGCAGGGATAGCCGGTGCTCAGTTGGGGCGGATCATCAGGCAGAAGGGCATGAACTTCAAAGGGTATGCAGAGTTCAAACTGCCCAGCAATCACATAACGAACAGGAGCCATGCTGAAATTGAAGAGGCAGAGATTACGAAAAGAATCGATGCCTCGCTGAATAAAGTTGAGGATGTGGCGAATGAAATCAGACGCGGGGGATTTTTCAAAAATCGGCATATCTTCCTGCTCGAGTATCTGGTTACAGTTCCTGTTGCGCCGGTGCTGTGTTACGTGAATCAGACGACAAATGGCTTCTGGACGAAAGAGAGCTGTATCTCCTGCGGAAAATGCGCGAGACTCTGTCCGCTCAACATAATCGAAATACGGGACGGGAAACCTGTATGGAAGGAACCACGATGTGCGCATTGCATGTCGTGTATACAGAATTGCCCGGTGGAGGCGATCGAATATAAGGACATCACAGAGGGCAGAAGACGATATACAGCCCCCTGAAGGACGCTTTACTATCCCGGCGGCAATGTTTTTGGCGGTTTCCCGCAGTTTTTTGAAATCTGCGGGAAACCGTTGAATCACTTAGGACATGATCTATACACTTGAGATCACGAACCTGGAGAAAAAGAACCTTTCCAGTCAGATGGTATCCGGCTGGTCAGAGGAGAGCAGCGTTTTTTCCAGTTCCGCTTAATGTTACGGGGGACTGTCAGAGATGTGCACCGTCATATGGATCACGTGGCCCTGACCATATTCAGTTCTCTTGACGCGTGATTGTCCATCCGGTACCTGGTGGGGGGACTCACAGTCTATTCGCTGCGAATGACTTCCCAATTGACGAAATATCATGTACATGCTAAAATTCATGTAACATTCAATTTTGAATGTTACGTGAATTGGAGGTGGCGACATGCTTACGAAGGAAGAACTGCCGGATTGTCCGGTTGCAACGACGGTTCGGCTGATCGGAAACAAATGGAAACTTCTGATCCTGCGCAATCTTCTTTCCCGGCCCTGGCGGTTCAATGAGATGCTGCGTTCTATCCCCGGCATCAGTCAGAAGGTGCTTACGGATAATCTTCGGGCGATGGAAAAGGATGGCATAGTCAATCGAAAGGTTTACCCCGAGGTGCCACCCAGAGTGGAATATTCGCTCAGTGATCTGGGCGATTCCATGCGTCCGATCATCAGGGAAATGGAGATTTGGGGACGGAATTACCAGCAAATGGTGAGAGAAGCCGAATAAATCGCTGTATGGAAACAAGGCTCCCGGTCAGGTGAACGGGAGCCTTTTCAGCTTTTAGTCCATTGTCACGATGATCTTTCCATTTGTCTGGTGGCTGTCCAGGGCAATACAGGCATCCTTCACCTGACTGAAAGGGAAGTGTGCGCCGTATGAGGGGACGATTCCGTGTTCGTCCAGGAAAGCGAAGATATCATCCATTACCTGCTGCGTTGGATAATTGCTGAAAAAACCGGTCAGATACACGCCGTTGGGAATATCCTTGATGGGATCAAAGCCATCCAGCGTAAACACGCCGCCCAGGATGCCTGTGTTGCATACGATTCCACCATGCTCCATGACCTGGAGGGTATCGTGCAGGGTTCTGGGCCCGATCAGCTCCAGCGCTTTGGTGATCCAGTGGACGGTTCCAACCAGCTTGCCATCGTCAAGGACCGCTTCATCAGCCTCTTTCAGCAGCGGAAGTTTGCTTTCCCGGTGCGTGGTAGCGATGACTTTGCATCCCAGTCCCTTCGCAAGCTGGATCGCGGCATAACCAAGAGCGCAGGTAGCCCCTCGGATCAGCAGCGTATCCGCTTTCGTGAGCTGAAGGCATTCAAACAGACTGCCCCAGGCGGTGAAAAAGGTTTCCGGCACGGCAGCCAGAGCATCCCAGGACAACGCGGTGTTCACAGCGAACACATGATGAACGGGGAGCAGAGCATATTCAGCATAGCTGCCGTTGAAGCTGCGTCCCATGCCGCCCATCAGCGCAACAACTCTCTGACCATTGTGAAAGGTGCTATCGGATGGGTCAGCAATTTCTCCCACGCATTCGATACCGGGAATGACAGGTTTTTGGATATAAGGTGCCTCAATTTCGGAAAGACGCAGGATTTGCTCAGAATGGTTCATTCCGAAACCGTGCACTTTCACCAGCACCCATCCCGGCTTCACGACTGGGACCGGGACTTCGCATAACTGTACCTCTTCAGCCGGGGTAATGCCGGTTAAAACAACTGCTTTCATTCTTTTTTCCTCATCAGTACCGTTCAATCGCCTGTACCGGACAGTTCTCTGCACAGTTTCCGCATTGCAGGCAATGGTTTTCGTCGATGACAAAAGGAGTTCCCTCCGTGATGACGCTCTGCGGACAGCAGGTCTGACAGATTCCACAGCCGATGCAGGCATCTGTGATGTGATACCCCTTAGGTCTGATCCGGGCATTTCCCACGGCGAAGAATTCCCGGGTAATGGGACGGGTGGACAGGCAGAAGTACTCAACGGTATAATCCCGAATTACGAATATGGTGTCGATTTCCTTTGTTTCACCGGGATACACGTTTTCAAGATAAGGCTGCTCCTGATAAAGCACGTCCCGCCACTTTCGCTGCTCGCTCTCGGGCACTTCTTCAGCCCTGCCGGACAGCCGGATGGTTTCCTTGTATTTCGTATAGCCCAGAATCTGAATCCGTCCGTCGCGCCTGAGCTGACTGGCAAAATACTTTCCTCTGGCAGTCAGAAAATAGATCTCCGTTCCCTCGTAGTGAATGGCGCTGATGTTGCGCACCTGAGGGGCACCGTCCTCATCTACCGTGGCGAAATCGAGGACACCCACATATCCCAGTTTTTTCAGGCAGGTCAAAACATCCATACGGTTAATCCTCCATCAGTTTCTGCCCGGTGACATTGTTCATTTCTTTCCAGCATTGAGGATCAGGTGCGTAGAAATCTCCGGTTGCACCACTGGCCACAGCCGGGCAGCCCCTGCACCATGATTTCAGTTCACATCCGGCACACTTCCGGAACTGATCATATTCCCGGTAACGTTCCATCTCACACACCCACAGGTCAGCCAGCCGATCCTCAAATGCATTGCCCACCCGGCTGTTTTGCACCCGGCGGCAGGCGTACACGTCACCGGTGGGAAGAATGGTCAGGTGACAGTTTCCGCAGTTGCAGCCGCCATAGATCATATCCGGTTTTGCATCGCCCGGGATCTTAAATTCCCCGGTCTCGTACTGGTACAGTGTCCACAGATGATCCTTGCGGTTGAAATAGGTGCCGCATCCTGCCGCCTCGTACGCCTTGAATTTGGCATCGCAGATTTCCAGCAGATGCCGGTATTCCAGGGGTGCCATGCCGGTGTTTTTTTCGCCGCTGGTCGGACAGTACCGGGCAAACGCGTATACACAGGCTCCGGCTTCCACCACTGCGTCGATGATGCCGGGCACCTCGTGAATATTTGTCCCGCTCACTGTGGTCATGACCACGGAATGGATGTCCGCGCGATTGATGGTATCGATCTTTTTCAGCGTCGTTCGATAACTTCCGGGCTTTCGAAACCAGTCGTGGGTTTGTTCCAGTCCGTCGATGGAAAGCTGATATTTTTCACATCCCAGCATTTTCATACGCTGGCAGTTTTCATCCGTCAGGTGGAAGGGATTGCCCATAATGGTGAAAGGGATCTTCCGGATGGCCAGCAGTTCCAGCAGTGGCCAGAAATACGGATGCAGGATCGGATCGCCACCGGTAATATAAAAATAAGGTAAGCGGTCATACATTTCACAGAAGTCCTCACAGTTGGCCACTACCTCCTGCATTTGTTTCCAGGTCATGCTGTCTGGCTGCTTGCAGGTATTCTCGGCGAAAATATAACAATGCTTGCAGCGCTGGTCGCAGTCATCGGTGATATGCCATTGAAAGGCGAAATACTGTTTCATGTCCGATTGCCTCACTTGATTGTCGGAATGGCTCCGGCAGTCGCAACGGCCGGAGCATGGAAAGGGAGAGAACCGATTACTTGTCGCTGGCGCCGCAGGCAGCGCCACAGGCGGCGGGCTTCTTCTCCTCAGCGGATTTGTCGCTGGCACCGCAGGCAGCGCCACAGGCGGCGGGCTTCTTCTCCTCAGCGGATTTGTCGCTTGCACCGCAGGCAGCGCCACAGGCGGCGGGCTTCTTCTCCTCAGCGGGTTTGTCGCTTGCACCGCAGGCAGCGCCACAGGCGGCAGGAGCCAGATGCATGTTCCAGGAAGCCAGATGATTTAGAGCCATATATTCGCCCTCCTTGTTTGATTTCGGAAGAATCTTCCGTGGTTGCATCATAAGGGATGCCGAAGGATCGTACAAGTACGCACCTTTTTGTAACTACCCGATTACAAAAAGGTAACAGGGCAAATTGGTGGAAGCTGTAATGACCAGTAAACGACATACAACAAGCAGGATTGCTCTGTCGACGGAATAGGTATTTTGACAGAACTACTCTTCTAACACACAAAAGGGCGCAGTCACTCATCCTGTCTTTTGTCC
>JAFUBF010000376.1 GCA_017460325.1 Clostridia bacterium
CAAAATCGTCCGTACGGTCTCCATCGAAATCCGTACCGCAGAGTTTGACAAGAGTCTCAATCAGATTCATCAGATGTGCACGGAGAGCGGCGGCTGGATCAGCAGTTCTTCCGTTGTTTCAAAAACCGGCGGGATGACCGCATCACTTACCCTTCGCATTCCCTCTGAAAAACTGAACGCCTTCCTTGACGGAACAGGCGATCTTGGACGGATTATCCGTCAGGACGAGTCCGCCGAGGACAGAACAGACAGTTACAAAGACACGCAGAGCCGTCTGAATACCCAGAAAATGCTGCTGGAACGGTTGCAAAGTCTGGTCACCACATCAGAGAAGCTGGAAGATCTCCTGGCGCTTGAAAAACAGATTGCCGAAATCCAGTACAATATCGATTCCCTTACCTCCTCACTGAAGTCTACCGATCAGCAGGTCAACTATTCAAGAGTCGACATCAGCCTGAAAGAGGAGAAAAAGAAGGAAGTGGTGGAAACCCGGGAGGTAACCTTCGGTGAACGTTTATCCGCTGCAATTGAACTGGGGTTCGCCTCATTCGCAGAAACCATTCAGAACATGATCCTTGTACTGGCAGCCATGATTCCGTACCTGATTGCTTTGATCTGTATCCTGATCATCGTCATGCTTCTGATCAGAAGGATCAGAAAGAAAAAGTGAATAACCCCTGTGCGCTGAACCGCCTCATGCCGTTCAGCGCTTTTTCCCGTCCGGATGGAACAGGGAAAAGCGGACTCCCGGGGAAGGGAATCCGCTTTAAGTCGATGCAGATGACGGTTCTTATTCCAGGCCTCGTCTATTAACCCGGGATCCGCCTTCTGGAGTTATGATAGCATAAAACCCGCCAAAGGGGAAGCGTTCTTAACAAAGTTCATACTATCTTAACAATTGAAACAATTTCGGTTTTACTTGACTTCTGTTACACGTTTTCCGGAGATAAAACCGGTCATTCCGTTCGGAAGAACAATCTCATACCAGCCATTATCCGCAACGCTCAGACAGTCATATGTCTTTCCGCCCTCTGCCGTGCCGACCAGAATGCTGTTCTGATCCGGTTGCATCCGGACGTTGAGGGAACCACCATTACGAATCTTTACTTTCATAATGACGCTCCGTCCGCCCTGCGTGGTCTGAACCGGTTCTGTGGCAGCGGGAACACCCGCCGTGGGCGCCGGGGTGGTCATTCCATAGGAAGCACTTACGGAATCGCTTCCATTCAGGTCGGAATCATCCCACATACTGATTCCCTGTCCCTCATCCGGGAGCGCCTCAACAGAGGTGTAAAGCGCCTCATAGCACTCATCACAGACGTTCAGAAGACGGCGAAGACCGTCATAGCAGATTTCGCCTGCATTGTCTGCCGTGAACAGAAGATCCAGTGAGACGGAGACGGTACCGTTTGGCGCAGAGCTGAATTTTGCAAAACGGTATTCCGAGTTCAGGGCATCCAAAAGCGGGGAAACCAGGTCTGTGTTTTTCCCATTGAAATCCACAAATTTCAGCACATACAGAATACAGTCTGTTCCCGTATCCGAAAAGATCGCCATCGTATTGAGCGTTACATTGTTTCCGCTGAAGGAGGAAAAGACCGATTCAGTTGAGGGGCCCTGTGTACCTCTGTAAGCACAGGCATAACCGCTGGCACTGAGCTTTTCCATGTACTGCTTTGTGCTCTCATAGAGTGGTTCGCCCACATCTTCCATCTCGGCATCGGCAAGATCCAGCAGATCATCCTCCACTGAAGTATCATTTACCGGCACAGTCGTTGAAGTGGCGGATTCCGAAAGACTGGAAAGGGGAAGCGGACTTGGCGTGACACCGGGCTGTGCGACAGTCGCATTGCCGGTGCCATACAGTCCCGTTCCATCTACCGGTATAGGCGAAGGCGTGACATTGTAGGGAACGGCTGTATTGGCCATGCCCGTATCGGTCGGGGATGAAGCGCTGCCGTACGGATACGTACCAGCCTGGTTTGTATTGGTGACAGAATAGGGATCATACGTGCCGGCTGCCGTGCTGCCCGCGGCCGGATTAACGGATGTCCCATAGGGATCCGCATAGGTTGCATTATTGTTCTGCAGGCCTGCCTGGCTGTTTACGGTGCCGTTGTTCCCGGAATAAGCATTTGCATTCTGGGTCTGATAGGGATCATAGGAAACCGTCCCGTTTGTGCTCTGATTCTGATAGACTCCATAGGGATTTGTGCCAGTCAGACCCTGATTCTGATAAGGATCTGTCGTATTTCCACTCGTATAGGCCATGTTCCCGGCGCCAGCTGACGAATACGCGGAAGTCGGATCGTATGTCGATTGAGCCTGAGCACATACTGTAAACA
>JAFUBF010000377.1 GCA_017460325.1 Clostridia bacterium
AAACAATAAGATAAGCTTTGTGCTGACCAACAAACAGCAGACGGCGGGTGATTATGTCACACTGACGGTCACAAAGAACTGGGTGGAAAAGAACAATGTAACGACGTATCGTCCTGAAAAGGTCACGTTTTCCGTTGTCGGAATAGACTCAATGGGTGACTATCATTACATGGGGTCTGAGGAAATCCTGAAAGATATCGATGTGACGGAACAGTCTGTTACCTTTGAAGGCCTCCCGAAAATGGATGAATACGGCTGGAATTACAGGTATACTGTGCTCGAGGGACATGTACCCAGTTACACAACGACGTATGTTTCAATTCAGGATGCGAGTGGGAACTGGACCTGTACGGTAACCAATACACTGACAAGCGGGTGCGAGGTGATCATTCAGAAAACGCTGACCAATGTGCCGGAAAATGCGGGAACGAAAACTTTCTCGTTCAATGTCACTCCGAAGAGCGCCCCGGAGGGGAAAACGGCTCCTTATCCCATAGAATGGGGTACATCGATTCAGATTACAGGTGAGGGTGAACTTGCTCTGCATTTCCCTATCGAATTAGCAGGTACATACGTTTACACCATTTCGGAGACGGATGCCTCTACAGATGATCTTTCCTATGATACAACTGCCCGAAAACTCATCATTGTTGCGGAAAATGATTCGAGCAATCATCTGACTTATAAAACCTATGTAAAACTGGTCCGGTCGGATACTACAGTAGATGAAGATGTGGATTTTACCCATTTTACAGAGACGGGCACCATCGTTTTCAACAACATTTACAACAATCTCATCGAAATCTCTGCTCAGAAAACGTGGGATATTGACCTGGAACAGAAGGATAAGCCGGACAGCATTCAGGTCGTTCTGGAGTCCCTGAGCTATAATCAGGTGAAGGAGTACTATGACGCCTCTGACAGTTCGACAACAATGACATGGAAAACGGTGGGGGGACCCATCAAGCTGGATGCAGCCAACAACTGGTCAGATAAGTTTCCCAACAAGGTCCCGGCCAATGATGTGGACGCTGAAGGTAACCTGCATGAAATCCGCTACCGGGTACGTGAACTGAAGGAGGATACCACCGGAGGGCAGTCCGTATCAGATTGGATCGTACACAGCAAAGACGATATCGATAAAGTAACGGTTGCAGATCTGAAGAGCATTGGGGTAAGCAATGCTGAAAACGCATATCGGTACGAACTGACGGAGAACGGGAGGGATTCGTTTAACAAAGACCACCTGTACACGGAGGATGACCAGACGGTGGAATACACGGTCCCGGAATATCAGACGATCAACGGTGAGACGGAGCCGGAGCATAAGACCAAATATGATGTCAAGTATGAGATGGAGGATAACAAAGCATCCATTACGAATACTGCCATTCTCGACACGAACATCTATAAGCGCTGGATCAACTTTAAGGAGGATGAGAAACCGGACAGTGTTTACCTGACGCTCACGGGGCGGGTCCGCGAGGAATACCGTGAGATGGTTCCGCCGGAGCTGCAGAATCTTGCGGGAACCTATATCCCGGTCATCAACCCGCTGACCAACGGGATGACCCTGGCGGACATCGTCGGCATCAGCATTCCGGATGGGCTGGATGGTGGGATTACGTCTCTGTCGCTGGCCATCGCAAAGGCGACAGATGATAAAGATGATCCGTTGAAAGCCTGGCATGTTGGCTTCAAGATCAAGAAATATTCCCTGTTCGGCCTGCCGATGGAAGACGAGGGAGCGGAGCTTTCGAGCGCAATTCTCACATCCCTGATCAAGGCGCTCACCGGCATTGATTTCCC
>JAFUBF010000378.1 GCA_017460325.1 Clostridia bacterium
AAAGACCTTTGAATGGAACTTTGTCACTAAAGTCGAATACTTTGATGAGGCAGAAAATCCGGTTGCCATTCTGCAGGAAGCCTCCTCCGAGGCGCCGAAATACGCCAAGCAGAATGTGGATGAGCCCGGGATGGCCATGTGGGAGCGGAACCTCCGAAGTGAGGGAAAGCCCATGACCCTCAATTATGCCAGTGTGACCTATGAGCGAACCAAACTGGTGAATGAACGCACAGGAAAAAAGGGCGATTCAACCGGTATCATGATCCGCTACTATGATGAGGCGGGGAATCCGGCCATTATGGATCAGGGATACAGCGGCTACTGGTACGACAATTTCCGGCCTGGAAAAAGAAGCGAGGAGGCGTTCTTTGATATCAACGGGGAACGCATGACCATTCTGGAGGGATACAGCCGGGCCAAGTACTTCTATGCCACCAACGGCAGCGTGCGGGAAGTGCAGTATTTTGATGCCGAGGACAATCCGGTAGTGGTGCCGACCCTCGGGTATCAGCGCCTGGTGAATACATTTCGCAACGGAAATCATCTGGCGTCCACGGTTTACTATGACGCAGAGGGAAATGAGACGGACTGTCTGGAGGGGTACAGCCGGGTCGAATATACCTGGGATACGACGACGGATTATAAGCGGCCGATCATGACCCGGGAGATTTATCTGCACAGTGACGGGTCCAGGGCGGAAACAATCTACGGATACGCGGAAATTGTCTATGAGAGAAAGGACGACATCATCACTACCAGATGGCTGGATGGTGCCGGTCAGCCGTATACCCTTGAGGAAGGGTACGCGGCAGTAGAGGACCACTACGACAAGGCAGATCAGCTTTTGTCCAGGGTGTATCTGGATGCGTCGCTCAGGCCGGTTTCCACGGTATACGGCTATACAGAGATCCGGTATACCTATCTCCTGGGCAAGTGCAGCAGCCTGGCCTACTATGATGCAGATGGCAATGCTGTCCTTTCCGCGTATGGTTACCATGGGGTGCAGAATACCTATACGGATGGCGGAAAACTGGAGAGTGAAACCTACCTGGATCTGGCCGGCAATATCACGGAATCCATTGAAGGGTATGCAAGGCGGATCAACGTATATGATGAGGACGAGGAAACCGTTCTCTCAACCCTGTATGAGGCGGCGGATGGTTCTCTGGCGCTTTGCGGCAGAGAGTATGCTTATACCCGCCGGAATTACAGCAGCGACCGGAAAAGCTATGTGCTCTCCTATTATGACGGACAGGGACAGGAAATTCAGCTGACGGCCGGTTATGCCGGCATTCTGTGTGAACTGGATGCCAATCGGAATGTGGCCAGGGAAACCTTCCTGGATGCCCGGGGAAATGCAGTACTGGGGGAGAACGGCTATGCCGTGCGGCACCTTGAGTATGACGGATACCGGAACTGTATCCGGGAGCGGTATCTCGGCGTGGATGGACTGCCGGCCTATACCCGAAGCGGGCTGTACAGCGTGGTGGAACGTCAGTATGACCGGAATCGGAAAGTGACGCAGGAGTCTTATTTCGACGAAAACGGAAATGCCATTGCCCAAAGCGGCGGATACAGTACGGTCAGATACACGTATGACCGGCGGGGAAACCGGATTCAGGCGTCGTATTACGGGACGGATGGGAATCCGGTGATGCTGAGTGCCGGGTATGTGTCCGTTGCCTATGGATACGACCTTTGGAATCACCCGGTTCTGGTCCGGTATCTGGACGGAAACGGGGAGACGGTGACCATACGGGATGGCTATGCCCAGATCTACAGAGGCTTTGATGCTTTCGGGCATGAAACCTCGGCCCGTTATGCGGATGCGGCAGGCGAGACCGTGGTCAGCCGAAGCAGGGCTGCCTGGCGCATTCGGGTACTGGATGTGCTGGGGCATGTGCTGCAGGAGCATTATCTTGGGGTGGATGGAGCGCCGGTTCGAAACAGGAGCGGTTATGCCGTGATTCTGTACGAATACGATTCGGATTACCGCGTTATCGCGGAGACGTATCTGGGGGAGGACCATCAGCCGATTCTGCTCAAAGAGGGGTATGCCTCTTTGCGCCGAACCTATGATCTGAACGGGAAAATCACCTCGGAAACCACGTACGGGACGGATCTGCGGCCCGTGTCGCGCCGTGCCGGCTATGCCGGGTATACGGTGGAGCGGAATCAGGATGCCACGCGGGAAACGGTTACCTATCTGAATACGGAAGGGAAACCGGTCAAGACCCGGTCCGGACATGTCCGGGTGCGGAGGGAATATGATCAGCGGGGCAATGCGATAAGGGAGCAGAGCCTGGATGCAGAGGGAAACCCGGTGTCAAATGCCGGCGGGTACTGTGTCCTTGTGAAAAACTATGATGCGCTTTATCGGCCGGTGCAGGAAATGTACCTGAACACGGCCGGAGCGGTTACGTACCGTAAGGACGGCTATGCGGCCCGGACATTTGCCTATGACACAGCCGGACATGTGATCCGGGAAAACTATTATGACCTTGAGGGGCAACCGGTCCTGATTGACTCCGGGTATGCGGCCGTTTTTCGTCGTTATGATCTCCTCGGTCGGAATACGGTGATTTTCTATCTTGGCGTGGACGGAAAGCCGACGGTGACCACAGAACGCGTTGCCGGCGTTGCCCGGTTCTATGACACGAATGATGCCCTGGCCCTGGAGCAGTACCTGGACACAGAGGGAAATCTGACCGTGAACCGCAACCGGGTGTCGCAGGTGCGCCGAACCAATGATGAAAACGGAAATGCGCTGCTGACCGAATACCTGGATGCCGAGGGTGCACCGGTGAGGCTTGGGGCCGGGTATGCCGGAATCCGGCGTGCATACGATGAAGAGGATCAGGTCATTCTCGAAACGTATCTGGATGCGGCAGGCGAGGTGACGGAGAATCAAAACGGGATCTGTCAGATTCGGTATGAACAGGACAGGGGTCTGAAAGTCCGGGAGACGTACCTGGATGCAGAGGGACAGGTCACACGCAGTAAGGATCGGTTTTCAGGCATTGCCTATACGTATGATGTCTACGGGAACTGCACCGGTATGTTCTACCTGGATGCGCAGGGAAACCGGACCACGCTGCGCTCCGGCTATGCGGCGCTTGTGCGCCGGGTGGATCCTGCCGGGAATGTCCTAAGTGAACAGTACCTGAGCACGGATGGCACGGTGGTCAGGAGTTCAGACGGTTATGCGGAACGGCTGGGATCGTACGATGACGTGGGCCGGATGATCCGGGAATCCTATCTGGATGAGAACGGACAGACAGTCATTTGTACGGACGGATATGCTGCAAAGACGCGGGAATACGGCATCGGTATGAATGTGCTGTGTGAGCGCTATTATGACGCGGACGGGAACCCGTTTACTCTCACGGAAGGGTACTGCGCAGTCCGGTACATGTATGACGGCATGAACCGGCAGACAGAGGTTCATTACCTGGGTGAAGAGGACAAGCCTGTCCTGACGACGGGACGGATTGCCTCTCTTTCCCGCACGTATGATGAGATGAACAACTGCGTGTCGGAAAGCTTTCATGGACTGTCCGGTGAACTGACGCTGAACAGTCAGAGAGTGGCCAGGACCGACCGGGAATATGATGAACTCGGCAATGTGCTCAGAGCCCGGTATTTCGATACGGATGGGGCGCCGACGCAGAGCAGAAGCGGATATGCGGAGATCCGGTATACCCGGGATGAAAGAGGAAATGTGCTGAGCGAACGGTACTACTCTGCAGATGGGGCATCGGTACGGCAACTGGAACTGGCTGTTTTCGGCCGGGACTATGTGTATGACCGGTGGGATCAGTGCACGGTGGAGCGTTGCGTGGATGCGGACGGCCGGGAGATGCTCAGCGGGCAGTATTACGCCGTGATCCGACGGGAGTGGGATGATGACGGGAACAATACCCGGATCACCTATCTGGAGGAACAGGGAAAGAGTGCGCTGACCTCGGGTGGCTATTCGGCCGTTGAACGTTCCTTTGATGCCCTTGGCCGGGTGATTTCGGAGCGTTATTACTCGGATACGGGGAATCCGGTCCGCAATGCCAGTGGCATGGCGGAGATCCGATGGGAATATGACGCGGCAGGCCGGGTCCTGCAGGAGTCGTATTTCAACACCGACGGGCAGCCGGTTCAAAACAGACATGGAACGGCTATCCTCCGAAAAACCTATTATGCCCGGGGCAGTGTGGAACGGGAAACGTATTGCAATGCGGAGGGAAAGGTCACTGGAACGACGGAGGGCTATGCCATCTGTGTGTATCGATACGATGGCCGAAACCGTGTGGTGCAGGTGGATTATCGGGATGCCGAAGATAAACCGGTCATGATCCGGGCAGGGTATTCTTCTCTTCTGAGGGAATATGATTCCATGGATGCACTGTCAGGAGAGGCTTACCTGGATACCGAAGGAAAGCCTGTGCGCAGTCAGAACGGGTATGCCCGCCTGGCTCGGGTGAACGATGACACCGGCGCTGCCGTTCAGCTGGAATACTATGATGAACTGGGGCACAGGCTAAGCCTTGAGGATGGGTATGCCATGGTGTACCGTGAGACGGATGCCTCTGGCCGTACCGGTCTTGAATGGTACGGGGATGAAAACGGACAGAGGTATCC
>JAFUBF010000379.1 GCA_017460325.1 Clostridia bacterium
CCGATTCTGGTGTTTGCACTGGCCGGGGATAAGGAGAACGGTCTTGAGACCGGGATGCTTTCGGTCTATAACTGGACTGAGGAACAGAACAGCCTCTTTGTTTCGCCGACGCAGGCCTTTCCGGTGGCGATCCGCATTGAAAACACATCGGAAAGTGTGAAACCGAATGTGGATATAACGGTACGGAATACCGAGGGCGAAACCGCCAGTGCCTCCATTCTGGGCATGATGCCGGATTCACAGTGGCATCTGAACAGTCTCAGGACGGATCCGAGTATGCTCAGGTCCTATACCGTGTACCGGACGGCCGCCAAGTTCATGAATTATGTCCCCCGGGTCGCTTTCTGCGAGGTGCTGATTGAACGGGCAGGGGAGCGGTCCGAGCTCGGTGTCTATGAGCTGTGCGACACGGTGGGAGTCGGTCCCGGGAAGGTGAACCTCTCTGAACCGGACCCGATGAAAACGCGTACGGATTATTTCCTTGTCAGTGACATGGCAAGGCAGGGACGCCTGATGAGTACCAGACAGATTGACGGAAAGTATGTCAGGGGATATACCTCTCTGCTGTATCCGACGGAGGACATGCTGAGCCGGGAACAGATTGAATATATCGAAAAGGATTACACGACCATAGAGAAGCGGGTGACCGACCTCAATGACTACTCGATTCTCCTGGATGTGGAAAGTCTCATCGACTATTACATTGTCAACCTTTATTTCGGAAATTCCAATGCGGGAAAGTCGATGACCTATCTGACCAATACCATCAGCGGGAAACTGCAGATGGGACCGATCTATGATTTTGATCTTGCCCTGGGAAATCTGAACGGTCCTTCCCCGGATCCGGAAGAGGTGACCTATGAACATCAGCTGTTCCTCTCGGATATGATCAGGGACAACGGGTTTGTCAGCCGGCTGCTGAGGCGGTTCGTTGAACTTCGCCGCACTGTGCTGAGAGAAGAGTCAGTGTATCAGATCATTGATGAAACACGGAACTTCTTGAAGTGCGCCAAGCAGCGGGATGATTACCGCTGGGCAAGGAGCGAAGAGTCGGAAGGAATCTCGGCGATTTACCGGAACGGGACGATTGAGAGTACAGAATACGAGCGTGACCTTTACCGGATCAAGGCGTATCTGACCAAGCATGCATCCGAGATCCGGAACACGTTTGCCAAGATCGAGGAGGAACAGCGGATTGCCATGCGGTTTGAGGGCGGCAACGGACTTCTTCTCTTCGTGGCACTGGTTCTGTTCTTCATCCCGTCCATCCTCATTAACCGCAAGGGGTAAGCCCTAATCTGTACCGGGAAATAAGTAATGAAAGGAGGCAGCGGAAATCCGCCATAAACCATGCAACTGACAAGCATTCCGTTTCTGATCTATTTCCTGCCTATCCTCCTGATTGTCTACTATGCGGCATCTTTTTCCGCCATGCTGCAAAACGGCGTTCTCTTTGTCTTCTGCCTTCTGTTCTACACCTGGGGTGATCCGCAGTCCATCATGCTTCTGATTGCCTGCATCCTCCTCAGCTCCGTGGCTTCCTATCTGATAAAACGAATGGAAGGCCAGATGAAAAAGACCATGCTGTATATTGGCGTGGGCGTGAATCTGTTCATTCTTTTTGCCACCCGTTACA
>JAFUBF010000380.1 GCA_017460325.1 Clostridia bacterium
CAGGCAGCACCTTTCCGATACCTCAAAACGCATCTCGGCATCTGCCTTCGAGGGAAAGTTTACCGGTCCGGTCATTTTTACGCCGGAGTGTCTGTATCAGTTTCTCGCCATGCTTCTTGGAAATTATGCATCGGACAGTGTCATTCTGGACGGAACCTCTCTGTGGCTCAACAAGATCGGCGAGCGGGTTGCCAGTCCGGCTCTGACGCTTTCCAATCTTCCCAATGATCCAAGAATTGTAATGGGGGAGTCCTGGACCGGAGACGGCTTCCGGAGCGAATACATTGTCATCATTGATCAGGGAATTCTGAAAACGCATCTGCTCGGGCTGTATGTTGCCAGAAAGACCGGAAGACCTGTAACACGGAACACCGACAGTGCTCTGATTGTAAATCCGGGGAATACGTCACTGGATACCATCATCAGGGGAATCGATCGGGGACTTCTTGTGGGGAGTTTCTCCGGCGGTCATCCGGGAACAAACGGTGACTTTTCCGGTGTGGCCAAAAGCGCCTTCCTGATTGAAAACGGTCATCTCAGTCATGCCGTCAGTGAGACCATGATCAGCGGAAATCTGGGAGAGATCTTCAGGAATATCCGGGCAATCTCCAGTGAAACGGTTGAAAACGGTTCAACCGTACTGCCGTATATGGCGGTAGAGGGAATCGTCGTTTCCGGAAAATAGGAAGAGATTCAAACGAGAACAGAAATAGATGGAGGAGATGTTCATGAAAAAACTGCTTTCATCAAAGCGCGGGTTTACTGAAATTGCAACCGTCCTTTTGCTGGTGGCCTTTGGCATCGCCATTCTCCTGAAGCCTGCTGCCATTGTGACGTTCTCTGCAACGCTGGTTCTTGGGCTTCTGGTACTGATCGGTATTATCTGGCTGATTCGCTACCTGAGAATGCCTGCGGAAGAAGCTGCCCAGACGTATTATCTGGCCGGTTCTCTGGCGATCCTCACGGTTGGAACTGTTTTCTATTTCAACCAGGGCCTCTTTGATGCCGTCCTTCCACGACTTTGGGGGATGGTGGAGATCATCGGTGCATTTCTTCTTCTGCAGATGTCCGTTGATTTTCTCCGCCTTCACATTGACCGCTGGTGGATCATGCTGATTGGTGCCGGAATCTCCATGATTCTCGGCATTCTGGCTGTCGTCATCCCGGATTTCATCACGCCGCATCTGTCCGTTTTTATCGGAATATCCCTGATTATAGAGGGCATCATCCATCTGGCGTCCATCGTTCTCCTGTATCAGGCAGAACAGAAAAAGGCAGAGGCGCCGGCATTGGAGAGGAACGAAGACACTCCCGCACAGACATCGGAACCGGAGAGAAAGGAAGACGCACCCGCGCAGATGCCGGGGCAGGAGAGGAAAGAAGACAGTCCTGCAGAAACGCCGGAGCAGGAGAGAAAAGAGGAGATCCCTTCAGAGACGCCGGAATGGGAGAAGGAGGCGGAAGCTCCTGCAGATTTTCAGATTCCTCCTGCCTGACAACGGACACACCTTTACCTCAAATACGCTGAACAGAGGATCGCCTGTGTGCGATCCTCTGTTTGATAAATCCAGGCGGTACAGGCCATCAGGATTCGGCCTTGGCATTTTCCGGAAGTCCGTACTGTTCCACACAGCTTTGAATGATCGCATTCATTGCCCTGAGTTTCCTCTGAATGTCACGGGCAAGTGCGATCTGGCAGCGGGCACGAATCAGATTATGCCGCTCGGAATTGATTTTGAAGTACCGGTCACCGACCAGATAATCATCCAGGAAGCGGGTAGCCAGTTCGCAGGTAATGGAGAAACAGGAATGCGCAAGCGTATCCTTTTCCTCTTTTGTCAGGGACTTTGTTGTCCTGCTCAGAAAGCCGTCCGTAAAAGCCCAGAAGACATTCAGGTCGAGTCCGGTCTTTGACGTGTCGGCAGCATCTTCCTCCGTAAAATTCGCGGCAAACCGAACGGCATCTCCAAAGTCATTGCCAATCAGTCCCGGCATGACCGTATCCAGGTCAATGACTACCAGCGGGACACCGGTCTCCGGGTGAAACAGCACATTGTTGATTTTCGTATCATTGTGTGTCACCCGGAGGGGCAGTTTTCCGGCGTTGTGCAGATCTGTAAGACGGCACGCCTCCTCCTGAACCGCGAGTAGATACTCAAGCTCCGCCCGGACCTCTTTCCGCCGGCCGCAGGGATCTTCTTCGGCATCCCGGATCAGATTTTCATACCGTTTTCTGGTGTCGTGGAAATCCGGTATCGTTTCATTCAGCCGAGAGGCATCGAAATCGCTGAGCGCCATCTGAAAGTCACCAAAGGCTTCGCCTGCGCTTCGAATAATGTGCGGATCACAGCATTTGTTATAGGTGACGGCAGGAATGTATGTGTAAACACGCCAGATGCTGTCCCCGTCCTCAAGATATGCCCGGGTCCGTCCCTTCTGTTCCGCATGATGAAAATGCAGGCAGATCTTTTCCGGATACCGGGACCGGATGTGCTCCGTTACCTTTTCAATGTTGCTCATCAGAAGTTCCGGATTCCTGAACGCATACGAGTTAATTTTCTGAACCAGATAGGAGTGGGTATCCGCCAGCCCGGCCCCGTTATCCGTCACATAATTCACTTTATAGGTTCGGTTGACATTTCCGTTCGTGATTTCTTCAAACGAGAAAAAGGACCCCGGCAGACGGAATGCCCGTCCGACCTCAAGCAGTTTCCGTGCAATATCTTCGCTCATAGGGGAGAACTCCTTCGCAGATCCGCGCATTGAACAGGTTCCGCTAAAACATGAAAATTTCAAAAATCCTGTTGACAAAAACAGAAAATAGGGTATAATGATCTGGTCACGTACCAGTAGCTCAGTTGGATAG
>JAFUBF010000381.1 GCA_017460325.1 Clostridia bacterium
AACTGCTGGAAAAAGCAGACCATTATTTAACCGAAAGGCGAATACGGAGAGACGGGGAAAACGGTTAAACGCAATTCCTCCCCGCCCTAATGAGGACGGGGTCTCCTTGCTAACGATGATGAAAATAACTATCTTTATCCTGACTGCCATTCTGGCTCTGTTCTGCCTTGGATATGCCCTTGCAGAATCGTCCACTCCTCTGCCCGCATTCACATACTCAGGAGACGACCCAATCGTCGCCGCAGTATATGCTGACACAGCAGCAAACGGCCGGAATTTCCTTTTTGAGGAAAACATGGTTTCCATTCCGTTCCCGGTCATCCATAAAGTTGAACAGAAAGATGACTCGCATGCACTGGTTTACGGAAACTTCTGGGTATTTAACTTCAAACTCACCGGCGATGTTCTTGAAGATGTCTCAGGTGGCGAACGTCCGGCCATTCTGACCCTCGAGAAAAAAGGGGATACTTGGTCGGTTACCGACGTGAATGAGGCAGAAGGCGGAGAGTCCTTTGCCGAGGATATCGTCGGCTTCTGTAATGGCGACAAAGATCTTGAAAAAGCCTATTTTGAATCCTCCGATTTTACATCCGCCACCTTCATGGAAGTTTTCCTGAAGAACCTCAGGGAGTATGTAACCGCCAACAATCTGCCCGTAAAAGCCTGGAAGGAATACGGCACAGATCCGGTTCCCCTCTTCGAGTGATCACTCCCTGCTCTTTGTCAGGAGGAACGCAGCCATGCTTCTTTTCCATTCCGGCCTTGTGGAAATTCGTAATCCGGACATTTATCGCGGACGAAAGAACGCCGATTTCGGGCAGGGATTTTATCTGACAACGGATTCTGCCTTTGCCCGGCGCTGGACCCGGTCCTCGAAGGATACCGTTCCCGTTATCAATACCTATCAGCTGAATACCGAATCCCTTGAGATTCATCGGTTTTCAAGAGACACTGAATGGTTCACCTATATTTTCAACAACCGGCGCGGGCGTCCGGACAGCATTTCAGCAGATGTCATCATCGGTCCGATTGCCAATGACACCATCTTCGACACCCTCGGCATCCTCACCAGCGGTCTTCTCTCAGATGAGCAGGCGCTCCGCCTGCTTATGGTCGGACCCGTCTATACACAGGTTGTCATAAAAACTCCGCGTGCACGTAATCAGCTTGAATGGATCGAATCCAGGCAACTGACTCCTGAGACAGGTGCGGAAGAAGCATTCCGTGCTGAACAGACCGCCTATCTTAACGATCTCGGAAAAGCCCTTCAGGATTGACCGAAACCTTCCGTGATCCAATCAATGGCCTCTTCACCGATGCATGAAGAGGCCATTTTCATTCCAGTAAAACAGAGGGAAAGCCGGCAGCAGTTTGCCGAATTGGCGCAGCCAGCTGAAAACCCGGAGTCCGGCTCAACTACGATCCAGGTGACACGATGCGTCCATTTCACGGATCAGACAAACCAAAAGCAGACAAATTCTGCAAGGTCCCTCGTGTGTCCGGATTTCACTGCTCCCTGCCAGGGCCTGGGGAAATCTTTCTCCGTTTAAACCGGTATTTCGCCTGCGGCGAGTATCCGAATCATCTCAGAAGCCAATGCAATCTGCTGCGGAAGGCTCTCAAGGTTGGCAGTTTCATCCATGGTGTGCATTCCGGTTCCAATCAGGCCAAGGCCGTCCAGCACACCGATGCCGGTCTGACCGGCAATCGATATATCCCCTGCCCCGCCTGTTTTCTGATGGTAACGCATCCACCCCTGCTTCTTTGCAATCGACAGAGCCAGATCAAGCAGAACGCTGCTCTTCTCATTCAGATCAATTGCGGGATGACTTGGGCCGAATTCGATGGATGTGGTCACACCGGGAACCGGTTCCCTCGCGCAAATTTCCCGTATCTGCCCCATCAGGGGCTCTTTCAGTTTCTCGTCAAAATAACGAAACTCACAGGCACATTCCGCCTCGGCCGCAACCACATTTTCCGCCGTTCCCCCGCGGATAACACCGGCATTGAACGATATTTCCCGGGCATCATCCCGAAGCCTGTACAGATCGGTAATCAGCGCACAGAGCGCCTGAATGGCACTGGCACATTCCAGATACTTTGCACCGGAATGTCCGGGAATTCCCCTGCAGGAAACCCTGAACGAAGTCACGCCTTTTCGTGCACAGGTCAGCCTGCCGTTTTCGCCGCAGGGCTCAAAGGACAGCGCCGCAAAAGACTGCTTTGCCGTTTCCAGAATCAGCTCCCGGCTCTCGATCGACCCGATTTCCTCATCCGGGTTCAGGAAAGCGCATATCCGGAAGTTCCGGAGATCCAGCTTCGGGAGAACCTCTTTGAGGGCATAGAGCATCACCACATCGCCGCCCTTCATGTCAATAATCCCGCTTCCCATCGCCTTTCCCCCGCCAATGTCCCGGAACGGCACGTAACTGTCATGTGAGAAAACCGTATCCATATGCCCCATCAGCATCAGCTGACGATCACCCGATCCTATCATTGCACGGAGTTTCGGACCGTACTGACAGCCTGGGATCAGCTGGACTGAAAATCCCAGTGAGCGAAAGTCCTCTGCCACCATTTCTGCAAATTTCCGGACATCTTCCGGATCGTTTGTGCCGCTGGGCTGATTGACATAAGCCTCAAGCGTTTTAAGTGGTGTATCCAGCATTCCTGCCTCCTGTTTTCTGTCCGGACAGTGCCTTTTCACTCTGACAAAAAGGCCCCACCCGCTTTCATCTGTTTTACAGAACCTTTTCAGGGAAATCCCCTGTCCGTCTCTGCTGCGGCGCATCAAAAACCCGTTCCGGCGGGTACGCCGGAAAGTCTGCCTGCATTCAGGAAAAAAGCTGAAGTTCCGCTCATATGACGGAGCTTCAGCCGGACAGATCACGCGATGGTCTTATTCCTCTTCCTGAAGCAGGGAGGAAGCCTGTTCAATGGACGTATTCACCCAACCGTCAAAGGTTCCATCTGCTTTCACTCTCGCGATATACGCATTAATGACCGCAAGCAGGGATGCATTATCCCCCTTCTGTACGGCAACCCCGGCCCCGACTGAGCCTTCAAAAACAACCGGCACCTCGGATATCTGCAGGGCATCCGGGTAGGCAATCATGTACTGTCTGGCAACGAGTTCGGTGATCACCCAGCCGTCAATATTCCCCTTCACAAGATCCATTGCCAGAACGGACGCACTGTCAACGAGGTATTCCTCCGACTCCCCGAACTGCTCCGCAACGATGCCGGCCTGCAGAGAGCCTGTCTGGGCACCGATCCGTTTTCCCTTGATATCCGCAATGGTCCTGTACCTGTCAAAGTCCTCTTTGCGAACCAGCAGAATCTGCTTCCCCGCATAATACGGGTCAGAGAAATCGACAATTTCCAGCCGTTCCGGCTTAATGGCCATGCCGGAAACGATGCAGTCCAGTTCTCCCACGCTCAGTGCGGTAATCAGGTCGGAAAATGTCTGATTGACGATCTCACATTCGACTCCCAGTTCCTCCGCAATGCCACGGGCCAGCATCATGTCAAAGCCTGTCATTTCCTCTGCCCCGGTCTCAGGATTGGTCCAGTAGAATTCGTACGGCGGAAACGCGATATTCGAGCCTACAACCAGCTTCCCTTTTTTCTGAATCTCAGCCAGCTTGTCTGCAGAAGCAGCGCAGCAGATTGCCACGAGTAAAATCCCCAAAACCAGTGCAACCGTCTTTTTCATATTTCTTCCTCCTGCAGCCCAGCCGAGTGACTGCGATGTGACTGACTCTTTTGAACGTACGCATGATAGCACTTCGCTTTGATGAGGTCAACCGTCATCTCTCTCAGCAGTTCCCCGTATAGACATAACGCAGACGCTGCCGTGCCACGTCGGCCAGACGGTAAACGGTTTCCGTCGCGGTCGGGTTCATCGCGGCAAACCGGTGACGTGGGAAGAAACGGGTGACATGCAGAGGAATGTCCCGCCCTTTGCCCCCACCGTAAAGTTGCGGATGGCCGGATACCCATTCCGTGAGTGCCTCCATCTCCTCCTGGGAGTCATTGTACCCGGGAACAATCAGGGTCGTCAGTTCCACATGACAGATTCTGACTGCCTCCGAAATAAAGTCCATCACCATCTGGCGGGAGCCGCCCAGCACCCCGCTGTAATACGCATCCGTGAACCCTTTCAGGTCGATGTTCATGGCACTGATGTACGGTGCAATTTCCTCAAGCACCTGCAGGGACGCCGTTCCGTTGGTCACCAGAACATTGACCATACCGTTTTTCTGAACCTCCCTGGCACAGTCCCGGACATATTCGTATCCGACCAGGGGTTCGTTGTACGTAAAGGCCACACCGATATTTCCCCGATCCCGCAGGGATAAAGCCACCTTCGTCAGCTTCTCCGGGTCCATGTGCTCTGTATTGCAGCTAAACCGGGATGTGTCCGCCGGTTTTGCGATGACATGGTTCTGACAGAAGGGGCAGTCGAGGTTACACCCGAGACTCCCCACAGAAAGGATCTGCCTGCCCGGATAAAAGTGCCGGAGCGGTTTCTTCTCCACCGGATCCAGTGCCATGGAGGAAAGTTCTCCGTACCAGGCGGGAACCACTTTTCCCTGCCGGCCGATTCGGGCATGACAGGGGCCCATCTGGCCCTCATTCAGGTGACACTGCCTGAAACAGACCTCACACTGTGCCATGGTCCGGTCCCTCCTCCCGGGAAGTCGCCGGATCATGACGGATGACCTCAAACCGTTCAAGACTGATCGGTTCCCGGGGACTGATTCCGGCTTTCTCCCGCGCGATCCGGATCTGTTCCTCCACGGTATCCACGCCCTCCAGATCCGGCAGAAGAAGCCCGCGCCGCATTCCGTTTGTCACGATCACGCCATAGCGCCGGACATCCAGCTGCTCCGGTCCGCTGATGCGTTCGGGCGGCATCAGCACATCCACCTTGTACGTCAGCTGATCCAGCTCGTCCTCGCGGACCGGTTCAAACCGCGGGTCCCGCGTGGCCGCGCTGATGGCATTGGCCATGATCTCCTCACCGATATCGGACTGAACCGGGCTGATTGTCCCGATGCACCCCCGGAGCTGTCCGTTTTTATGAAGGGAAACAAACACGCCGGCACGTGCCCCACGGAGTTCCTCCGCAACCGGAATGTTCCGCCGGTCACCCCGAACCTTTCTCTCCACCGTCTCTCTGGCCAGACGAACAAAGGCATCCTCCCGCTCCCGGATCCATTTTCTTTCCCGTTCCTCTCTTTCCATCTCCGCATCCAGAAAGCATCTGTCTCTGTCCGCCGCCCCCGGATGGAACGTGCAGATCCCGTATCCAACCCCGGTCACATCCTCATGGGAAAGGGCATGTGCCTCAACCCTGACCCCGTCCAGGGCACCCGCCATCATGACAAAGGTGCGGTGACCGCACTCAGCCGCTCTCCGGCAAAACGTCTCCCCAAAGCCAAAGAGCTCATCAAACCGCCCACTGCCGCAGCTCTCCATGATTTTCCGGTCATATTCAGGTCCCTCCGGTGCAAATCCGTACGGTCCCTCCTCCCTGAGCTTATGGGAAAGATCTCCGCTGGCCACAAAGACCACCTTTCGGTTCAGTGCCTGAACCGCATTCCTTATGATCATGCCCAGGCGGTAGTGCTCCCTCAGGGGAAGACCGGAAAGACCGATTCGGACAATCCGTCCATGGCTGTAATGCTTCCGGATGAAGTACAGCGGAACCAGCACCCCATGATCCAGTTCGGGACTGCGCTCCCCCTGAACCCCGGCGGGTACGTTTCTCTGCCCGGCGAGCTCGGCAATCTTTTTCACCAGTTCTGCATCATAGCTCTCCGAAAAGGCCGTCCGCGGATCTCCAAAACGTGCAAAACTTCCACGCGCTCCTTTCCCCGGTGAGAGATGAAAGTAATCCGCATACATTACCGAATGCGGGCTGGAGATGATGATCGTCTCCGGCTCCAGTCCGGCAATCTCCTCCGCTACCTGCTCATAGGCCCGAATGGTTTCCGGAATACACCTTTCCTGCCCGCGTCCAACGCCCGGCACAATCATGGGCGGGTGCGGAACCATATACGCCGCCAGAATTCCCATCTTTATCCCCTCCTTTGGCTTTCGGCACTGTACGATTGATGTGGGATATGTTTTGACAAACCGGTGCAGAGTTGGTCCACTCCGACCGGGGATTCTCTCAGAGGTGCTTTCCGTCATTCGGTCTGCTTTGTCTGTTCTGTGAGCCAGTCCAGAATGTCCTGCATGACCTCATCCCTGTTCAGCTCATTCAGAATTTCATGCCGGCCATTTTCATACAGTTTCACCGTCTCATTGGAATGACCGGCCGCCTTCAGGCCTGCTTCGACTGCCCGGATCCCCTTTGAATAGTTCCCCACGGGATCCATTGCCCCGCTGATCAGAAGAACCGGCAGGGTTTTCGGCACTGCCTCAAACCATTCCCTGGTGTTGCACCTGACGTTCGCCTCCACCAGATCATGCATGCCCTGCACGGTAAACAGATACCCGCACAGGGGATCCTCGATATACCGGTCCACAATGGCCTGGTCCCGTGTCAGCCAGTCAAACGGTGTCCTGCCCTCAAAAGCCTTGTTATAACTGCTGAACGCCACTTTGTTCAGGAATTCACTCTTATGCTTCTTTCCTTTCACCTTTCCAATCACGGAGGCCGCCATTTTTCCCGCACTGCCGGCTGGGTTCGGTCCGCCCGTTCCCATGAAAATGGCACCCCGGATTCCGTCCTCCCTGTACCAGGCCGTATACAGGCGGCAGATAAACGAGCCCATGGAATGACCCATGACAAACACGTCCGCCCCCGGGTTTTCCGTTACGGCCCACAAGACAGTGGTATGATAGTCCTCCACCAGTTTCCGAAATCCGTCTTTTTCGCCGAACCATCCGGTGGGGCCCTGTCCCGTGGAACGCCCGTGACTGGCCATGTCATGCATGTAAACCGCGATCCCATGCCCGGTCAGAAACTCGATAAACGGTTCATACCTGGCCCGATGTTCCGCCATCCCGTGATGAATCACCAGGACAGTATCCGGTCTGCCTTCCTCCGGAAAATACTTTTCCGCACTGATCGTGCATGCCCCGGTGGCAGAGGGATACGTATACTCTGTCCGTTTCATTTTTCTCATCTCCCATCTGGTATATTCAGTCCCGGAAAGATCCGGACGCCCTGCAGTTGCCTGCAGGGCGTCCGGGTCCGTTCCGTCATGCAAAGGAACGAACCAGTTTCCCCTTTGCCGAGCCGGGCGCACGTCCCTCCTGGAGGAGCGCTTTCAGCTGTTTCTGAAGGTGTGTCTTTTCCGGAAGGAACCTGACTTCCATATTCTTCTGCTGAAGCGACGTCAGGTGGAATACCCACTCAATGGCGCTTTTATCCTGCGGGTTATCGCTTTCAATTTCAAAGGCATTCTGGAAATGAATAATGTGTGCCTCCTCCGGGAGAATGTCCCGCAGGACGGGCGATAACAGCCAGCTGTCACAGTACATGGGCGCATTGGCGTAATCCGGTAAATAGGTTTTAAAGAACTCCCCTGCCGCCGCGACGGATTTGTTCAGCGCCTCCGCAGTCAGTTCCGCATCCGACGGTATATGCAGGTGAATTCGTTTTTCATCGTTTTCCACCAGCATTTCATATTCAAGCGTCCCGATCCGAAACAGTTTCGCATTGATCTGCCTCGTCGTCCAGCTGCCGCGGTCAAACCCGTCATGCCCGTAACACGACCGGAATTCCCTTATAAACCGTCCAAAGCATTTCATGGTTTCTACCCAGATTTCCTCCGGATAGCGGGTCCAGACCCCGTCCAGACGGTTACACATGGCGACGAGCATCTGCTCAATCAGGGTACCTGCTCCGTCATCCTCAGTCACGAAATGCCCGTGATACAGCTTTGTCAGGATGCGGTCACCCGCACGCTCGGCGAATTCCTTGGGAATTTCGATCTTCTCCATGAACCGTTCCGTTTCCTCAAGGAAACCCAGCTGCCGTTCAAAATTGACATACGGCATAATGGACGGAGTGAATGTCTGCGACTCGTGCAGTTTCCGGTTTTCCTCTTTCTGCTCCGGGGTCATGGCCCAGTATTCCTCCGGTGCCCCTTTGAGACCGCTTTCCCCGATCTGTTTCTGCCGGTCAGCAACCGCTGCGCGGAACGTCTCCCAGTCGGAACAGTCCACCCCAGATGCCTTGAGCCCCACTCCGATCATCCGCGGGAAAAGCATGAAAGCAGCCCGTTCCAGGTTGGTGACATATTCGGTCCAAAGCGGGCATTCCAGTCCCAGAACGCCGGATTCATACCCTTCTGCATAGGACGGAATCCGGGGATACTGCCAGATATCGTGAAGATCGGTCACGCCGTACGGGTAGTCCAGATAGTAACTCTCCGTATCCGAGCAGATGATTTTCCCACCACCTGCCAGATGCGCCCGGGTCGCCTCCTGCTGTCCCGTCCACTGCTGAACCACAAAATAGTCCGGAAGCGGTCCGCCTGCCAGCACATCACACCAGACGACGGTCTTTTTTCCTTTGGATGCCAGATACTTCCCGATCTCAAGGACCATCCACCGCTGGAGTTCTTCCTCTGTTTCAAGGCCCAGTCCCTTCATCCTTGCCTGACAGTCCGGACATCTGCGCCAGCGCAGCTTAATCGCCTCATCCCCACCGATATGAACCAGTTCACCGGGGAACAGCTCAATGACCTCATCCAGAATCCCCTGCAGGAACCGAACCGACTCATCCCTGCCAGCACAGATCAGATCCGGATAGATTCCCACCGACACCTCCACCTGATAGCGGTACGGCTTATCCACCACTTTGACCCCTCTGCGGCCGTACACCGTCCGCCTGCAGCCCATTTCCGGATAGGCCGCCAGCATGGCACTTGCATGCCCCGGCAGATCAATTTCCGGAATGATCTCTATCCCGCGGTCCGCGGCATAGGCCACGATCTCACGGATTTCCTTCTGGGTATAGAAGCCGTCATTGTTTTCGTTTCCGGAAAAGACACCAAAATACGACTGCCCGCGATGGCCACCCACACTGGTCAGAAACGGATATTTCCTGATCTGAATCCGCCACCCCTGATCATCCGTCAGATGCCAGTGCATCCGGTTCATTCCGCAGATCTGTGCCGCATCCAGAATCCGTTTAATATCCCGGAGGGGCATGTAATGTCGGGCGACATCCAACATAAATCCCCGATATTCAAAGCTCTGTTCCGCCATATGACGCACCTCTTTCTTCTGATTGCCAGATTCCTGTCCGATTCATGCAACGGTTAGGGGTTTTATTCACTTTTGGTAAAACGGTACTTTAATTCGTTGTGTTCATTGTACATCATTTCCATTGAATCCGCAATCTGCCTGAACAAAAAAGACAAACCCACAAGGTGAGTTTGTCCAACTTTGGATAAATTTCGGTCTGGCCTCCACCCTATACAGATGATCCACGCGCCTTTCGCGCAGACAAGATCAGCACCAGAACCGCTACCCCATAGGGAATCACAGAAAGGAAATGCGCCACGCCGGAGATGCCGGCAAACGCTACCCGGGCACCGAAGCAGAAGCCACACAGCAGACAGATGGGCAGCACAGCCGGCAGCCGATACCTGCCCATGACCGCCGCCGCAAAAGCGACAAGACCCTGCCCCGCCATGGGCAGCAGCCTGAAACGGCTTGAAACCGTCATGGTGGCACAGGCACCGCCCAGCCCGGCAAGAAACCCGGTGATGACGATGCACAGGAAACGTACAGCTTTTCCGTTGACAAACGGAAACCGGGGCTGTTCCCCGCAGACCTGTATCTGCCGGCCAAAGCGTGTCCGATGAAAAATGAACCCGGCCAGAATCAGGAGGAAAAGAACGAGCCAGGTCGACGCATAGGTGGCAAAGACACGGTCCATACAGCGCCCGAAGTAGGTGGAGGAATCAAAGATGCCCGTAAACAGTTTGGGAATTTTCTGTGCCACAGACAGGTAAGGGGTTTCTGTCGCGGAAAAGAGGACGCTGCAGATAATCCCGGTACCGGCATATGCCAGCAGGATAACACTGATGCCGGCCATGATCTGGTTCAGTCCCAGACAAACGGTCGCCGTTGCCTGCAGAATTCCGAAGTAGGCGCCTGTCAGTCCGCCACAGATAAACCCGGCCCAGGGATTCCCGGTCAGGTACGCCACAGCTGCCCCGGTAAAAGCCCCGGCCAGCATCATCCCCTCAACCCCGACATTCAGGACACCCGCTTTCCCGGAGAAGCAGGCCCCGAGGGCTGCATAGAGAAGCGGCGTGCCACAGGTCAGTGTCGCGTACAGAATCAGGCTAAGACCACTGATCCATTCACTCATTGATTTCCCCTTCCGTCTCAGTCCATTTCCTGCCTCGCCCGGAGCGAGCCGTTTCTCTGTCCGGGTTTCCGGTTCACCCCTTCCGTATCAGGCACCTTTTCCCTTCAAACGCGAATCCGTATTTCAATATGTGCTCTGCCGGGATGCCGCGTGCAACAAGCGCCGTTTCATATCTCTTTTCCTCGATCTGACGAATGGCATTGTCGGCCGTATCCTCCAGACTGCTTTCCCTGTCCAGTCCGTCAAATAACCCAAAATTTTTCGACGAATCTCCAAGTGGGTCCCGGAAGCCCAGAAAGGGCCCAAGAAGTCAGTAAATACCTCAACTTTCGCAGCAAATCATTAAGCTGCAATCTCTAGTAAATAAAGGGCCCTTTGGTATCAAATGGGGGTACAAAATATAGTTATTGACAAGCAAAAGTGCACAAGATAGATTGATTATAATTGACACAATTTTTTGAG
>JAFUBF010000382.1 GCA_017460325.1 Clostridia bacterium
CAGAAGACCTTTGAAACTGTGATGATCTGCCCGTAAGGGTTCCGTCAGCCGTTTCGCCTTTGCCTTCATCTTTTTTCTTTTCTGCTGAACACCGTGCTTGAGGGATGCTTAAATGGATGTGAGAAAACGACTCGAATACTCCGCTCTTTTTACCGTCTTATTTGCAGCTGTTGCCTCCGGTTACCGGTATCTCAGCCTGGGATACTCCGGAGATTCAACGATGATTTACGAGGGAGGCGACCGGCTTTATCAGATCAGCCTCGGACGCTTTCTGCAGCCGGTTTACTGGATGGTGCGCGGCAGCATCGTTGCGCCGTACATTGTGGGTCTTTTCGCAACCGCCTTTCTCTTCCTGTCCGTGTTTCTCATCAGCCACGTCCTGCAGTTCAACCATCTGCCCTCCATTGCCGTACTTGCGGCAATACTGACGACCAACGAAACGGTTTCCCTGTCCAATGCCACCTACCTTCCGTGGACAGATGTCTATGCGCTTGCACTGCTCTTCGCCTGCATCGGTGTGATGGTGGACAGTCGTTACCGGCTGGGTTTTCTGCTGAGTCCCTTTTTTTATGCCTGTACGCTTGCCCTCTATCCCAGTTATATCACCTGCGGGGCAACGCTGCTCGTTCTCATGTACATGGTGCGTCTGCTTCAGGGAATGCCTGCCGGCTCCATCTGGAAGAAGGGAATCCGATCGATTCTTTCGCTCTTCCTTGGTCTCATTCTGTATGCCGTTATTCTCCGCATTCTGCTTTCGCACCTGAACATGCAGGCTTCCAATGAATATAACGGAGTGGGAAGGCTGGAGGAAATTACGATCGCCTCTTTTCTTGAAAACCTTCCGACTGCTTACCTTCTCCCCTTCATCTACCTTTTCAATCCGCAAAATCGCCTGATCATTCCGAGTCATCAGGCACTGATTCCGGCTGTGCTGAATCTGGCATTCCTGCTTGCTCTCCTGCCCCTGGTATTTTTCGCCCTCAGAAAGCTCAGAACAGGAGGGCGCGTGACGCTGCTGTGTCTTTTTGCGGTTCTCCCCTTTGCCATGAATTTTGTCTTTCTGATCTCAAACGGGATTATCAACGGGCTGATGATTGTTTCAATCTATCTCTTTTATCTCGTTCCCGTTATTCTGCTTGAACATACAGGGATCAAGGGGCGGTTCTTCGCTGTTCCAGTTGTCGGCCTGTTCTGTATCTATGTGGGGATGAATGTGATCACGTCCAACCGGCTGGCGATCAAGCGTGATGTTGAATATCGTTCCACACTGTCGGCATTTACACGCATTCTTTCGGATGCCGGTGAAATCCCCTCCTATGTGCCGGGGGAAACGCCCGTTCTGATCATTGGCTACCTTCCCTCCTCCCGCATCTCCATGGTACGGGAGGGACTCGAGGATCTGAACCCGCTGCAGGGTGCCCGGTATACCTATGCGGCCGCATATGAAACCTCCACCAAATGGTATCTCAGCCAGATTTGCGGCTCTTCCATTCGTTTCTTTGAGGAGCATGACTGGGAGCATCGCTGGGGACCGGAGATAAAGGCGATGAATGCCTATCCGGTGGACGGGTATATTCAGATGATTCATGGCGTGCTTGTAATCAACTTAATGTAATGAGGTTTCCATGACAATCAAGACAGACAGAACGAAACTGATTCGGTTCCTGCTCGTTTCACTGGCCTTTTTCCTGGCTGCCCATGCGTTCTGCATCTTCAATCTGTCCCTTCGTGGGGAAAGCGTGATGCTGAATGCGGAAAAAATGAATAACAGCTATTTATCGGCCGGTCAGTTTCTCCGTCCTTTCTACCTTCGTCTTCGGGGCGGAATTGCTTCCCCATTGACCATCGGGCTGATCTCCTTTTTCGCGCTGGCCGCCGCCTGTATCCTGATTTCCCGCCTGTGTGGCATGGATGACCTTCTTCCCTTTTCCCTTCTGGCCGGTTTGCTCATTTTTCATCCCGCAGTCCTTGAACAGTTTGCAGGTCACCTGCTGACTGCTGACATGGAATTCTGTTCCCTTTTCCTGCTGATTGCCGGTTCTGCACTTCCGTTTTTCCGGCCGGCCACCTTTCCGGTGTCCGTTATTCTGCTTTTTCTCGGGCTTGGGATGAGTCCGCATCTGGCCGTGACCGCCCTGTGCGTCCCTGTTCTTTACTGGGCTTCC
>JAFUBF010000383.1 GCA_017460325.1 Clostridia bacterium
CCCGTATAAGACCCCTGCACAGGTAGCAAATCCGCTTGTCCGACAGGGCATCGACGGCTTCCCAATGGTTATCTTCTGGCATGATACAGGCAGTGGAACGACCAGTTTCCTGGGGCGTGCTAACTTCAATAATGACAAGTCAACGGAGGAAGTTTTCGGTTTTGCGGAAGGAGACGAGTCCTGGGAAATCCGGAACAATACCGGCAACCGTGTCCTGTGGAAGAGTGATGACTATGAAACCATGGGTGTGGATGAAGATGGAAATCCGATCCCGGACTGGCTGAATGACTTTGAAGCCAGATACCCGGATTTGGATCCCGTCTACACGGACAGCGCCCAGCTCAAGGAGTTCGCTTCCTGGATGGTGAGCGTTGACCCGGATCAGGCGACAGGAACCCTTCTGACGGAACCTGTAACGATTGTGGATGGCGAAACCAGCACGACTTACACCAATGATACAGCGGCCTACAGAAAGGCAAAGTTCAGGGCGGAGCTCGGCAATTACTGCGAGCTTGAATCGACTCTTTTCTATTACCTTTTCACGGAACTGTTCCTGATGGTGGACAGCCGTGCCAAGAATGCGTTCCCGAGCTTTATCGGAGAAAGTCTGGTGGAAGAGGAAACCCCGACAGAGGAAACTGAGGAAACCCCGACAGAGGGAGGAGAGGGTGAATGATCGTAGACATTCATAACACAGAAAACCGTTATTCCGTCATCTACGCGGATCCTCCCTGGGAATACAAAGAAAGCGGGGGTGGACACCGGGGAACAGCCGGGATGCCGTATCCTTCCATGACAACAGACGAGATTTGCAAACTGCCGGTGAAAGAAATTGCCGATACAAAGAGCATCCTTTTCATCTGGGCAACGTTTCCAAAGCTCCAGGAGTGCCTGAAAGTAATGGCCGCCTGGGGCTTTTCCTATTATGGTCTGGGATTCGACTGGACCAAGACGGGAAAGAGCGGAAAGCCCTGTTACGGCATGGGCTACTATACCCGGCAGAATAATGAAGTGTGCCTGATTGGCGTGAGAAAAGACAGACTGAAACCGGTTGACCGAAGCATTTCCTGCGTCATTCAGTCCCTGCGCAGGGAACACAGCAGGAAGCCGGATGAAGTCAGAGAAGCAATCAGCAAAATATGCGGCGATGTTTCGAAGATTGAGCTGTTTGCCAGGCAGGAGTTTCCCGGATGGGACTGCTGGGGAAATCAGACGGGATTATTTGAGAAGGGAGGAATCGAATGAGCAGGTCGATGAAAAAGAAGATCGTGTGGCTCCCATATGACATGGATACCGCAATTGGCATTGAGTGTTAGTGCCAGGTAAAAAACCATTTCTGATATACGGCGAAACTCCGATGGTGACGGACAACGCCTTGGAAGGGCCAACGCCCACCAACAACGACTGAGCGAAATGGCGCTGCGAAAGCAGTGATGCAACAGTCTGAACTCGCGCCATAATCCCAGCACTCCGCGCTATAGGTCAAAAGTTGGAGTAAATGAAACGCGAGAGGATCGGTCAGGGGTAGACAGACCCCTTAAAGAAGAACCGGTCCCGCCTGTGAGTAGCTGCAGGTCACGAAAGTAACAGAGCATGTAACAACGAAGGTTCTCTTGTATTCAGCTACAACCTGGAGGATATCGACCAGACTGAGGGCGGCGCGGATGTGTTCAACGGACAGCAGAGCGTTCTCTGGAAAAATCTCCGTGAGATGTTCGGCCCGGAACTGAAAGCGATGTACCAGAATCTCCGGTCTACGGGCGCTCTGTCCTATGCGAAGATTGAAAAGGCCTTTGAAGACCATCAGGCGAAATGGCCGGAGGCGATCTTTAATGAGGATTCGTGGTTCAAGTATCTGGCCCCGCTCGAGGAGAAGGGATCGGCGGCATACCTGGCCATGCTGCAAGGATCCAAAGCAGAGCAGAGAAAGTGGTGGCTGTATAACCGGTTCAAGTATATGGACTCCAAGTATAACGCCGGGGACAGCCTGACCGATGTCATCACCCTTCGCGGTTATGCCAAGAGCAATATCACGATTACCCCATACGCAGATGTGTACGCGACAGTCAAATACGGCTCTTATCTGGTGCAGACAAGAGCGGCGAGAAACCAGTCCTATACGATGGTGTGCCCATTGGATACAGTAAACGACACTGAGATCTACATTTTCTCGGCATCCCAGCTGGCGGACGTGGGCGACCTGTCCGGCCTGAGGGTAGGCTATGCCGAGTTTGTGTATGCCACCAAGCTCCAGCAGCTGATCCTTGGAAATCCGTCTCCGTACTACACCAACGGCAACCTCCAGACCCTGTATCTGGGGCAGAACAAGTTGCTGAAGAAGCTGGATGTGCGCAACTGCACCGGCCTTGGAACCGGGGATCAGAAGACAGTCGATTTGTCCGGCTGCACCGGCATTGAAGAAGTGTATTTTGAGGGGACGAAGATCACGGGCGTTTCCCTGCCCAATGGCGGTGTACTGCGGATTCTGCATGTGCCGTCAACCATTACTTCGCTTATTATCCGCAATCAGCCGATGCTGACGGATTTCACCTGTCCGAGCCTTTCCAATATTTCGACCCTCTGGCTGGAGAACACGGGAAATACGGTGGATACGCTTTCCATACTGGAAGCGCTCCAGACCGGAGCCCGTGTTCGGCTTTTTGGCTTCAACTGGTCCATTGAGGACTCTTCAGAGATTGAGGGGATTCTGGACATGCTGGATGATAAGCGCGGCCTTGACCAGAATGGCGATAACGTACCGACTGCCCAGGTGTACGGATCGATCTATGTGCCGTCAGTTACCGGCAGCATTATCGCTCACGCAAGAACGAGGTACCCGGATATCACGATTACCTTCGATCATGTGACGGCTACGCTGACCTACATCGACAATGACGGAACTCAGCTGGCTCAGGAAACCATTGTGGACGGTGCTGATCCGGCTCATACGCCAAACCTCTCGACGAAAGAGGATGGTCGGTATTATTACACCTTTATCGGGTGGAGCACCGAGCAGGATGGCGCTGTGGACGAGGATGTCCTGGAGAACATCTCAATGGATACCACGGTATATGCCATTTACAGCCGAGTGGAGA
>JAFUBF010000384.1 GCA_017460325.1 Clostridia bacterium
AACTGCTGGAAAAAGCAGACCATTATTTAACCGAAAGGAGAATACGGGGAGACGGGGAAAATGGTTAAACGCAATTCCTCCCCGCCCTAATGAGGACGGGGTCTCCTTGCTAACTGATGATGAAAAAACTGCTTGGCATCCTGCTTTTTTTCAATGTTCTGTTTTTTGTCCTCCCGGGGTGGGCAGAAACGCAGCGTTATTCCGATATCTACACCGATTCATTTGATACGGTCATTTCCTTCATTGCCTTTTCCGATTCCCCGGAAGAGTTTGCGAAAACCAATGCCGAGGTACACGCTCTTTTTCAGTATCTCCATAAGCTCTATGACCGGTACAACAGCTATGAGGACGAGGGCATTGTCAATGTCTTTACGCTGAATGAAAAAGCCGCCGTGGAGCCTGTGAAGGTGGACCCGCTGCTGTTCTCACTGCTGAGCTTTTCAAAAAGCCATTATGAGACGGCCAGGGGCCGGACGAATATTGCCATGGGCAGAATGCTGGGCATCTGGCATAAATACCGGGAGCATGGTCTGAGCAAACCGGAGGAGGCAACGCTGCCGCCCATGGAAGATCTCCGCGCTGCCGCCGCCCATCAGGATATCGATCAGCTGATCCTGAACGCAGAGGAGATGACCGTCTTCTTTGCCGATCCGGAAATGCAGCTGGATGTGGGTGCCGTCGCCAAGGGCTATGCCACGGAGCTCGTGGCAATGATGCTAAAAAACACCGACATCCACTCCTACATCATCAGCGCCGGCGGAAATGTCCGTCTGGGAGATGCACCGCTTGATGGCCGTCCCAACTGGGGCGTCGGCGTTCAGGCGCCGGACGGCGAGGTCTTTTCGGGATCGGAAATTGCGGAAACCCTGTATCTTTCCAACTGTTCCGTTGTAACCTCCGGGGACTACCAGCGGTATTACGAGGTGGACGGCGTCCGCTATTCCCACCTGATCAATCCGGATACCCTGATGCCCGGCAATGCCTTCCGTTCCGTCACGGTCATTACGGCCGATTCCGGTTATGCGGACATCCTTTCCACCGCCGCTTTCCTCATGCCGTATGAGGAATCCCGCGCCTTCATCGAAAGCCTTCCGGATGTTGAGGCCATCTGGCTTTTTGCAGATGGTTCCGAGGAGATGACGGAGGGCATCCGCAGCGCTGCCAAATCGGCGGGTGCCACCAACAGGAAGAAATAATCCGGCACAAACCCGCATCTGTCCAGACAAGGTGCCACAGAATGATTATCCCATCCATCTGTCCAGGAGTAAAGCCGTCAATTACCCACCACTTTAAAATGGTTCCCGTCGATTATACCAATCTGCGCGGGGGGGACCTACCACTACGTGATGCAGCTCAGGGACAACATGGGCCGGGGAGACAAGATCGTTTCCATTGAAATCGTCAAGGAAAAAGCCTTCTACGAGGAAGTCTGGTTCTATGCGATCGTCCGTGTGGTGTTCATTGTCCTGCTGGCGATCATTGTCAGGATCTACATCACCAAAAAGGCCCATGTGCTTGAAAAGAAACAGAAGGAAACCATGGCCCTGGTAAAAGGCATTACAGAGGCTTTTGCAAAGGTCATTGATATGAAGGACCGGTATACAAACGGCCATTCCTTCCGGGTGGCAAAATACACCGGCATGCTGGCAAAGGAACTGGGCTATAACGAGGAAACCGTGCAGCGATATTACCAGATTGCCCTTCTGCACGACATCGGGAAGATCGGAATCCCCCAGGAAGTCCTGAATAACCCCGGCAAACTGTCCGATGAGGAATTTGAAATCATCAAGTCCCATACGTCTCTCGGTTATGACGTCCTGAAGGAAATCTCCATCATGCCGGAACTGGCCGTGGGCACTCAGGCACATCATGAGCGGCCGGATGGCAGAGGCTACCCGAACCATCTGAAGAAGGATGAGATCCCCCGTGTGGCTCAGATCGTTGCGGTGGCCGACTGTTTTGATGCCATGTATTCAAACCGTCCTTACCGGAATCGTATGAACTTTGATAAAGTGGTCTCCATCATCCGGGAGGTCTCCGGAACGCAGCTCACGCCGGATGTCGTTGAGGCTTTCCTGCGTCTGGCAGATAAAGGCGTGCTTCGCGCTGCAGATGATGTCGGCGGCGGCACAACGGAAAACATCGACAACATCGAAAAAGAGTAGCAGATGTGTCACCCCGTTTCGGATCGACCTACTGAACAGCGTGTCTCACGGTATCTCCGATAAGCGACCCCCTCATACAGAAAAGACTCGACCGGTACTCTCTTCTCTGAAGAAGTCCCGGTCGAGTTTCATAATGGTGCATGTTCCCGGAGCGCACACCTCCCTCCGGAGTGGACCCCCGAAGATGACCATCCAGCGAAACAAAGCAGCGCTGCACTTTGCAGACTGTCGTTCGGTATTCTTTCCCGACAGAAAGCCGGCGAACGGGAATCTGTGTTATCGCCCGATTTGTCTGATAAACCGCTTTTGTGTTTTATCGCAGGTATACCCCATGTGCTCATAAAACGCGTGCGCCTCCGTGCGAACAGTATTGCAGTTCAAACGTATGAACGTATCTCCGTGCCCGGCCGCCTGCTCCTCCAGGAAAAGGAGCAACTGTTTCCCGATTCCCTGACGCTGCGCCTCCGGAGAAACCGCAAGCGCAATGATGTTTATGCCATTACCGCCATAGAGCAGGTTATACTTTTCCGCCTGGATAAATCCCAGAACCTGATGTGCGGCATCGTCCTCACAGACCGCTATGCAGTAACACGGGTCATGAGACAGCTCCTGTATGCGCTGCTTAAGGTGGTCAACGGTCGTTGTATGGCCCAATGCGGTTTCGCATATATGTTTAAGAGCCGGCGCATCTTCCACCTGAATCTTTCTTATCATGACTTTTCTCATCCTCCACACATCCCGGTGTATCCATTCGCTGCCTCTGGATGGATCGTCTTTCACATTCCCTGTTTACCCCGAATTCTCCGTTCCCGTGACAGGTTCAAACGTTGTCCGCCACATGCGGTCTGAATGGTTCCATCACCCTGCAGGATCCTCTTTCAGTTCTGACATTTCTACCCGGGATCCGGTTTTTCGGATATCATTTTTCCTCCACCTGATCTTTTCTGGTGTACCGCCAAAGATTGAGTGAGCCAAAATAAAGGCTTTTACTACAAATTGCGTGAACCAAGTGGAATGAAGTTGGTGTGCATAAAGTTTGGAAATCCACAAACTCTGTACACCAACGTTTTTATGTGGTATAAAAGTA
>JAFUBF010000385.1 GCA_017460325.1 Clostridia bacterium
TCAAACAAGTGCGGATTGATAATATCGGTAATTTCTCTCACCGCACAGCTCGAAAAATCTGCTTTTCCTTTCCACAGTCACAGCGGCAGAGACAACGGGCGGAGTCCATCTGCCTGAGAATCACCAGTTTCCCGAACCGGTCGCCTGCCTGAAGCCCGAAGCAGCCGCAGGACTGCGTCTTCCCCGAGTGGAGAGCCGAAGGAAAGACAGCGACTTCCTTTCCGCAGTCACAGCGGCACAGCCATTTTTTCCTTTCGCCATCGCGAAAGGCACTCTGCAACGTCAGCCTTCCGATTCGAAGTCCGGGATACAGACCGGAGCGCTCGCAGCCGCAGGAGGTGACGGTTCCATCCAGAAGATACCGCTGATAAACGGTACGTTCCTTTCCACAGTCACAGCGGCACAGCCAGAGGGATGAGGCCGAGCCGGAACCGCCTGTCTGCCGGACAGTAGTCAGTTTCCCGATTTTCATGCCTTCCGGCAGATGAATCTGACCGCAGTGTTTGATGCCGCAGGAGGGGATCACGCCGGAAAAGAGCAGTTCCTCACTGAATTTCTTCTCCCGTCCACAGTCACAGCGGCATTTCCAGACAGCCTGCTTTCCGTTCACTTCACGTTCCAGCAGAGTCAGTTTGTTGATCTTTTTATGGGGCATTCCAGTCTCCTCCGATGCTATGCAAAGAGAAAACGTTGCATCCCTGATTCGGGCCTGTTTTCTCTTTTCCGGTAACCTGTCTTTCCCATTATAGACAAGATCTCCGGAAACTGACAAGGCATCCACACAAAAAGACACAAACAAGGCTCTCATCCCAGGGATGAGAGCCTTGTACTTTACCCGCCGGTGCCTGACTGAAGCAGGACGCCCCTGAGGGATCAGGCCTTAACGAACCGGAGCACATTCCAGCTGAGAGCCGGAATGCGGATTTCCGCCCGCCCGTTATCCACCTTGCCGCCCGGGCCGGCCGTCGGCGCAACATTCATCGGGTTGTCCTCGGTATTGACTGCCTTGACATCCTCATGATGCAGGAGGATATGCTCCGCCAGCCGGAGGTTTCCGAAGGAACGCAGATCCAGATTCAGCGCATAGTCCTCGTTCATGTCGCGGTTCACGCAGAACACGGTGACGTTCCCGTCAGCATCCATGGTGCCCGTGGCATCAATGTACGGCACGTCGGTATAGTCCTTGCAGTCATAGACCGGTGAATCCACGACGGCACGCAGCGCCGTTCCGCGACCGTAATTGGAGGCGTGCATGTACGGATAGAAGATGGTCTGTGCCCAGCATCCGCCGCCGTTGCGGGTCATGATCGGCGCGATGACGTTGACCAGCTGTGCCATGCAGGCAATCCTGACCCGGTCGGCATTGCGCAGGAACGTAATGAGCATGGAGCCAACCAGAAGCGCATCTTCGAAGTTATACACATCCTCAAGCAGCGGCAGCGCCGGCCCCCACTTCTCACGTTTCCAGATTTCGTTGTCCTGCTCGCGGGAATGGTACCAGACATTCCATTCGTCGAAGGAAAGATTGACCTGCTTTTTCAGATGCTTCTTTCCCTTTACGGCATCGCAGATCGATACGACCGTATGGATAAAGGCATCCAGATCCATGGTTCTTGCCAGGAAACCCGGGGTATCGGCCGTGGGATTCCCATAGTAGCGGTGCAGGGAAACATAATCAATGTTCTCATAGCACTCGTTCAGCATGGTCAGCTCCCAGTCGCCGAACGTCGGCATCTCCGAGGAGGAGGAGCCGCTGGCAACCAGTTCGATACTCGGATCCACCCACTTCATCATCTTGGCGGATTCATTGGCAATACGGCCGTACTCATACGCCGTCTTCCGTCCCATCTGCCAGGGACCGTCCATTTCATTGCCCAGGCACCAGAGTTTGATGTTCAGCGGATCCTTCTTTCCGTTGGCAATCCGCATGTCCGAGAACTTGGAGCCACCTTTGTGGTTGGCATATTCCACAATGTCCCGTGCCTGTTCCGGTCCGCGGGTTCCGAGGTTAATGGCATACATGACCTCAGATCCGGCCTTTTTGGCCCAGTCGGCAAACTCATGCATGCCCACCGCATTGCTCTCCGTCGTAAACCAGGCAAGGTCCAGCCGTTTCGGCCGCTTCTCAACCGGGCCCACGGAATCCTCCCAGTTGAATCCGGAAACAAAGTTGCCGCCCGGATAGCGGACCAGCGGTACGCCAATCTGACGGACTTTTTCAAGTACGTCCTTCCGGAACCCCTGCTCATCCGCCATGGGATGGCCGGGCTCATAAATGCCTCCGTAGACGGCACGGCCGAGGTGCTCAATGAACGAGCTGTAAATTCTGGGATCAATCGAACTGATCGTATAGTCTTTATCAAGAACAATCTTTGCCTGTTTCATTCTATGTTTCTCCTTCAGTTCTGTCCGGTTGCACGTATCCCCCACAGTGCCTCACCGCGTTCGGACAGGGCCGTAAAGCATGGGACATACGCATCCTGAACATCATCATACCCCATCAGGGTTACACCTGTAAACATTTCTCCGTTGATCGTTAAGGAAATGACATTATCCTTTACCGTGTACTGTCCGGACATCGCCCCGGACAGGGTTCCATCCCCGGTAAACCGGACCCCCTGCGAGACATGTTCGGTCCGGTTGACATCAAATCCGTGACTGAGCACCTTGTATGTACCGGTCAGGTCCTCCGGGCATGGCATAGCCGGCGTATACCGAACCGGCGCGACAAGGGGCCACCCGGCTTCATTGAAAAAGAGCGCCCGGGCCTCAAGAATATACCGCTCGCCGGTCTGGGCAAAACGCGTGTGGTGGAACAGGATCCACTGACCAAGGTCCTCGTCATACAGCACGCTGTTATGTCCGGGTGATCGGATGGCGTTTTCCTTCTGACTGTTTTCCTCTGCCAGCGGCCGGAACAGATAGCCGCCCATCAGCTTTGTCCCATAGGGCGCAATGTCGTCGTTATTAAAGAAATTCCCCGGTTTGCATCTGCAGTCCTGCATGGCATTTCCGGCTGCATCCTCGTACGGGCCCTCCGGCGCCCTGGAACGGCAAACCCGGATATTGTACCCGTCATTTGCATTCAGTCCGCCATAGGAAAGAAACAGATAGTAGTATTCCGTTTCCGGATTATAGATGATGTACGGGGCTTCGATGCAGCTGTGATTGCCGCCCAGCAGATGCGTGCCGTACGTGTCCTGCCCTTCCCGAATCAGGCCGGTTGCCGGATCCAGTTCAAGAAGGAAGATCCCCCCGGAATAGGATCCGTACACCATATACAGGCGTTCTCCGGAGGCATCGTAGAACACGCAGGGATCTATGGCATTGGGCCTTGTCGTGGCATCATACCCCGGCGCACCGCTCCGCAGAAGGATTGCCACATTCTCATACGGTCCCTCCGGATGGTCACTGACAGCCAGACCCAGCGCGGCCAGAGGCTTTGACCCCTCACAGCAGCAATAGTACATGTAGTACCGTCCGTCCCCCAGCCGGATCACATCCGGCGCCCAGAAAGTGCCTGTCTCCGCATAGGTCAGTGCCTCGCGAAACTCCCTGGCGTATTCAGGCTGCAGGGTGCATTTATCCAGCTTTGAGATCATCCTGTACCGGATCAGGTCCTCACTTTCGGCCGCCTGCATATGGCTGCCGAAAAAAAGGTATTTCCCCTCCGCTTTCAAAACAGCCGGGTCATGCAGACTGACATTGCGAAAACGGACCTCTGACGCCTGCGCCGGGCCGGCCAGGACCAGGAGGGTCAGCAAAAGCAGCGCGGCGCAGAATCCTCTCATGCCCATCAGCCCTTTACCGCGCCTGCCGTCATGCCCTCCACAATGAACTTCTGCGCAAACAGATAGATCAGAAGCAGCGGGATAATGGCAAAGCACGAGCCGGTAATCATCAGGTCATAGTTGTTTCCGTACGGTGACCACAGGGTATTCAGGCCAATGGGAATCGTGTATTTCTTCATGTCTGAAATCACCAGCATCGGCCAGAGCAGCGCATTCCA
>JAFUBF010000386.1 GCA_017460325.1 Clostridia bacterium
AAGCATTGTTGATTGGTTTGATATACTGTCTTCTGTGTGAAAAAGTTCCCCTACAGTCCATTTTGTGTAGAATCATCCAGAGGTCAAATGTAAGATTACTGTATCCGAACTTGTAAACTACCTGTTTCGTAAGGTTCTTTGTCATCGCCATGCGATCCATCGTTTCAGTGAATTGCATAACATGAACATCGTCCGAGCTTTCATAGTCAGACAGATGCCAAATCTCTACTTTATCTGTTATAGGAAGCGACTTAGCGCGTTTCAAAGGATCCTTCTGAATCTGTTTGTTAAAGGAAACCTTACTGGTTCCAGGAGCATTGTTGATCTGATCCTGAAGCCATTCCAGATACCAAAACTCAGTTTCCCCTTCGACGCTGAAATAATACTTCAGGATTTCCTTACGTTTGATCATTCAGCCGCCTCCCTTGTGAGAAGTTCTTCAAAGATCGGAGTAAAGTCAATATCTTTTATTGCACCATATCGTCCAACAAAATAGTTTTTCATGTAATCCTCATGCTGTCTCACACCTTTGTCTCCTGTTGTTCCAAAGTCAGACAACGCATAAAGGATGCTGTTATGAGTATCTTCCTCCCGCTCAACAAACTTGATCTCGTCCCTCCGAAAAATATTGGAGTTCAGGAAAATCGGATTGTGCGTATTAAAGATTAACTGAGCATGTTTCACATTGATGTCATCATTATGAAAGATGTTAATAATGCTGTTCAAGGCCATCGGATGAATCGACGCATCAAATTCATCCACGATAAGCATTGCACCAGTAAGCAATGCTTTTATAACCAGCGGAAAGATTGTGATGAAGCGGATCGTTCCATAGGATTCAAAAACATCTGCAGCCATCGCCATCTTTTTTTTGTTCTTTTCATCATTGAAGATTGAGCAAAGTCTTGTTTCGGACTCATCATCAGCCACTATATATCCGACTGCATTGGAATTGATTCCGAATATCTTCGCAGCATCGTTTGTGGTTTTCTCGATATAAACTGTTGCCTTCTGCGGATCAGAGAAACGCTTGATCAACTGCATGGAATCTGCTCTGCAGATCACCATGAACTTGTTGGCAAACCAATCGGTGATAAGCTTTGCAAAGGTCCCGGAATAAATCAGTCGGAACCCGTTAGTCAGAAACAGTTCTTCCGGATTCAACCCGCGTTCTGCAATTTCCAGCAGGTTGTCAGAAGGATAATTCTGGACATGATCAGCAATAGACTTTAGTGTTCCGACCTCCAGATGATCGTTTCTTTCAAAAATTCTTTCATCGTTAACCGTCAGGGACTCCCTGATAATACGTCTTTTTGCCTCGATTTCCATGAAGGATCCAAGGTACAAAAGAAGCTCATACCGAATTTTATAAACACCCTCTGTGAACTCGATCACAAATTCCACCGGCTTGTTATTCCCATCCTGGTTGTTTGGAATCAATTCCAGATTACTGGCTGCCGGATTCGGTATCATCTGTTCTTCGGCGTTTCTGATGTTACCGCGGAGGATGATAGCTCTCAAAACATCCATTGCACCAATGAGATTTGTCTTTCCGGATGCATTTGGCCCATACAACACTGAAGTACTGAGGCCGCGAATTTCTTTACCCTTGATCTTTTCCTTGCACAGACTGTAGTCAAGTCCTTTTTGCTTTGGTGCTGCTGTCATAATCAGGTCAGTTTCCGCAGTAAAGGATTTATAATTACTGATTTTGAACTCCAGAAGCATTAATACCATCTCCATTCTGCACGAAAATTTCAAAATCTCGAACATATTATAACATATTCGTCAAAAATTGCGGCTGTGTATTTTGCATTATTCATGCAGAATTAATACGCTTCTGGCGACGGTGAGGCGGTGGGCGGTGCGTTCGATTTCTTTATGATCTCGACGGGAGAATTGCGTTGAAAATTGTTACGAATTGTTAAGAAACAGCATCGTTTTACATTTTGCTGGCTTGACAGATGAGAAACTGACTGGTATTCTTTATCGCGTTTTCAGGAAAATATCCGCCGTTGGGGCGGTTTTGGAGGGATAGAAGTTTGAGCACGAAAAAGCCAAACTATAAACTGGTTATTGTGGAATCCCCTGCGAAGGCTAAAACAATTGCCAAGTTTCTGGGGAGTACATATCGGGTGAAGGCCTCGAACGGACACGTTCGTGATCTTCCAAAGTCCAAGTTTGGCATTGATGTGGACAATGGTTTTGAACCTCATTATATTACGATTCGCGGGCGCGGGGATGTGCTGGAGACGATTCGGAAAGAGGCGAAGGGCGCGAAAAAGGTCATTCTCGCAACTGACCCGGATCGCGAAGGGGAGGCCATTTCCTGGCACCTGGCGCAGATTCTGGGAATTGATCCCGGCAGCCTGTGCCGTGTGGAGTTCAATGAAATTACGAAGAAAACCGTTACCGCAGCGGTGAAGAAGCCCCGTACCATCAATATGGAGCTGGTAGATGCCCAGCAGGCACGCCGGATTCTGGACCGGATTGTCGGATACAAGATTTCCCCGCTTCTCTGGATGAAAATCAAGAAGGGACTTTCTGCCGGACGCGTTCAGTCCGTGACCACCCGTCTGGTGGTGGACCGGGAGGAAGAGATAGACGCCTTTGTTCCGGAGGAGTACTGGAGCGCCGATACGACGATGGAGATCGGCACGCACCTGCTCACCTCAAAGCTGATCAGCATTGACGGGGAAAAAGTAAAGATCACCAACGCGGATGAAGCGGATGCGGTGAAAAAGCGGATTGAGCAGGGCGATTATCATGTTACCTCCATTAAGCGTTCGGAGCGGCACCGGCATCCGCTGCCGCCGTTTACCACCTCCAATCTGCAGCAGGAGGCCGGAAAGAAACTCGGATTCTCCACGGCAAAGACCATGCAGATTGCTCAGCAGCTGTATGAAGGTGTTGAGGTGGAGGGACAGGGCAGCATCGGCCTGATCTCCTATATCCGTACGGACAGTGTCCGGCTGAGTGATGAGGCGGTTTCCGCGGCACGCAGCCTGATTGAAACCAGGTACGGGAAAGAATATGTGCCGGAGAAGACGGTTGTATATAAAGGAAAGAACAGTGCCCAGGATGCCCATGAAGCCATCCGTCCCACCAATCTGGAACTGGATCCGGAAACGGTCCGTAAAACGGTCACCCGGGATCAGTACAACCTGTATAAACTGATTTACAATCGTTTTGTGGCCTGCCAGATGGCAGATGCGCTGTATGAACTGCAGCAGATTGAAATGAAGTCCGGGAACGGGCTCGTGTTCAGAACCGGGGCGGAACAGTGCAAATTTGCCGGATTTACGGCGGTGTACGATTCCGACAAGGATGCATCGGATGATTCGGTGCAGAGCACCAAGCTGATCAGCGGGATTAATGAGGGGGACAAGGCCGTCCTGTCCTCCGTCAACATGGAGCAGCATTTCACTCAGCCGCCGGCCAGGTATACAGAGGCAACCCTGGTAAGGGCTCTGGAGGAGGCCGGAATCGGGCGCCCCTCCACGTATGCGCCGACCATCTCCACGGTCATTAACCGCGGGTATGTGCTGCGGGAAAAGAAACAGCTGTATCCCTCGGAACTGGGCATTATGACCACGGATCTGATGAAGGAATACTTCGAGAAAATCGTGGATACCGAATTCACTGCCGGAATGGAAGAGCAGCTGGATGAGGTGGAAAACGGCAAGCGCCAGTGGCGGGATGTGGTAACGGATTTCTACGGACCGTTCATGCATACGCTGGAAGTGGCGGAATCCAAAATCGAGAAGATTGAGATCCGGGATGAGGAATCCGACGTCATCTGCGATAAATGCGGCGCTCGAATGGTCTATAAGATGGGACGGTACGGCCGTTTCCTTGCCTGTCCGAATTTCCCGGAATGCCGGAATACGAAAACCATCGTGGTGGAAATTCCGACTCCCTGTCCCAAGTGCGGGGCAAAGGTGCTGGAAAAGATCTCACGGAAGGGAAAGCGTTTCTACGGCTGTGAACGGTATCCGGAGTGCGATTTTGTCGCATGGAACATGCCGGTGGAGGAAAAGTGTCCCAAGTGCGGCAGCTTTATGACGCTTACGGAGAACCGGCGCGGACGCTTCCATGTCTGCGGAAATGAGTCCTGCCGGTACAGAATTCGTCTGGACGACACCGAAAATGCCGGTGAGAAATCACAGGAGGAGAATAAATGAGAGCAGTGGTCATTGGTGCGGGTCTTGCGGGATGTGAGGCTGCCTGGCAGCTTCAGAAACGCGGGATCGATGTGACGCTCTGCGAAATGAAACCCGAAATAATGACGCCCGCGCATAAAAGCGCGGGTTTTGCTGAACTTGTCTGCTCCAATTCACTCAGGAGCAATGAGGTCGGGGTGGGGTCCGGGCTCCTCAAGGAGGAAATGCGGCAGATGGGGAGCCTCATCATGGAGGCGGCAGACCGGACACGTGTTCCGGCAGGCGGTGCACTTGCCGTAGACCGGCATGCCTTTTCCGCGTACATTGAGGCGCGAATCCGGGAAAATCCCCACATCCGGGTATCTCCGGGGGAGGTTCGGGAGGTCCCGGACAGGAATGCCATTATCGCCACCGGGCCGCTCACCTCGGATGCGCTGGCGGCGTCGATTGCGGCGCTGCCCGGACTGAAAACCCTGAGCTTTTACGATGCAGCTGCCCCGATTGTCTCGGCGGACTCCCTGGATATGAGCAGGGTCTTTTCCCAGGGGCGTTACGGGCAGGGGGATGATTACCTGAATGCTCCCATGAATGAGGAGGAATATAGCGCCTTCTATGAGGCGCTGCGTACGGCCGATGTGGCGGAGGTGCACGGGTTTGACGGCACCCAGGTATTCGAGGGCTGTATGCCCATTGAGGTCATGGCGGCCAGGGGAAAGATGGTCATGGCCTTCGGGCCGATGAAACCGGTGGGACTGGTGGATCCGCGGACCGGAAGCCGTCCATATGCGGCGGTGCAGCTTCGGGCGGAAAACCGGGAGAAGACGATGTACAACCTGGTGGGCTTTCAGACAAGGCTCAAATGGGGTGAACAGAAGCGGGTCTTTTCCATGATTCCGGGCCTTGAACAGGCGGAGTTTCTCCGTTACGGGGTCATGCACCGCAACACCTTTCTGCACTCGCCGGGGTTTCTTAATGAAACCTATGAAATGCTTTCAAGGCCCACTGTCTATTTTGCCGGGCAGATGACCGGCGTGGAGGGTTATGTGGAAAGCGCATCAAGCGGTATGGTGGCAGGCATCTCTCTGGCAAGGCAGATGAAAGGACAGGAGCCGGTCATCTTTACACCTCTGACCATGATGGGGGGACTGGCGCATCATGTGGCCCGGTGCGAGGGCAGTTTTCAGCCCATGAATGCCAATTTCGGGCTGCTTGAGCCGCTGTCTGTCCGGATACGCGGCAAGCATGAGCGCTACCTGGCGATGGCCGGCCGCTCCCTCGATTATATGGAAGCGCTCAGATGCAATCCGTTCCGCGAGGATTTTGAGACAGACTGACTGGATGCATTTTGAAACGTGGAATTCTTTCCTATTACGGGATTCCATGGTATAATTCGTTTGGTTTTGTTCAATCACAGGGCAGAAAACAGAAACTGCCCTGTTTCATGATGACAGGGAATAATGCAGGATAATGTGCCTGTGATTCAAAAAAGGAGAAACGAGATGGTACTTAAAGGAACGACAATATGTGCGGTTCTCAAAGACGGGAAAATTGCCATGGCCGGAGATGGCCAGGTAACCATGGGAGAGAGCACAATTTTCAAGGCCAATGCGCACAAGGTACGCCGGATCTTCGGGGACAAGGTAGTCACCGGTTTTGCCGGAACGGTTTCAGATGCCTTTGCTCTCTGTGAGCGTTTTGAGGGGAAGCTGGAACAGTATTCCGGAAACCTGGAACGCGCCGCCGTGGAGCTGGCGCAGGAATGGCGGGCAGATAAGGCCATGCGCAAACTGGAGGCCATGCTGATTGTGGCATCCGGGAGTGAAATGATGATCATCTCCGGTACGGGAGAGGTCATTGTGCCGGATGACGGGATTGCAGCGGTTGGCTCGGGTGGAAACTACGCCCTGGCCGCGGCCCGGGCTCTTAAGGCGCATACGGACATGAGTGCCCACGAGATTGCGGAAACGGCGCTGCACATCGCAGCGGACATCTGTGTGTATACCAATCACAATATCATCGTCGAAGACGCTTAACGGGAATAAGGAGCAGAGCATGGAACTGACACCGAAAGAGATCGTAAGAGAACTGAACCGGTACATTATCGGGCAGGATGATGCGAAGCGGGCCGTTGCGGTGGCACTGAGGAACCGCTACCGCCGCGCTCAGCTTCCGGAGGAGATCCGGAATGAAATTGTACCGAAGAATATCCTGATGGTCGGCCCCACCGGCGTGGGTAAAACGGAAATTGCCCGCCGCCTGGCGAAACTGGTGGATGCCCCGTTTGTCAAGGTGGAGGCGACCAAGTTTACCGAGGTCGGTTATGTGGGACGGGACGTGGAAAGCATCGTTCGGGATCTGGTGGAGGCCAGCGTACGTCTTTGCAAGGAACAGGCGTCCCAGAAAGTGAAGACCCGGGCCACATACATGGCAAATGAGCGGATCATTGATATCATTCTGCACCCGAACCGCAAACCTTCCAATCCCATTGATCTTCTTCTTGGCAACAAACCCAAGGAACCGGAGCTTCCGGAGAGCGAGAAGAAGCAGATGTCCAGCCGTCGGGAAGAGCTTCGGGCGCAGCTGGAAAAAGGGGAGCTGGAGGATTTTGAGATCGAGGTTGAGGTGGAGGATACGCCTCAGGAGGTCGAGATCAACGGCGCCAGTGTCAGCATTGGGATGATCATGGGTGACATGATGCCCAAGAAAATGAAGATTCGCCGGATGAAAGTGTCGGAGGCCCGCCGGATTCTGATTTCAGAGGAAGAGAGCAAGCTGATTGACATGGATGCGGTCAAGGAGGAGGCATGCCGCCGCGCGGAGCAGGATGGCATCATCTTCATTGACGAGATCGACAAGGTGGCTGGCCGTTCCACCAATAACGGACCGGATGTCAGCCTTGAGGGTGTGCAGAGGGATATCCTGCCCATTGTTGAGGGCAGCACGGTCAATACCAAGTACGGCGTGGTCAAGACGGACTATATGCTGTTCATTGCGGCGGGTGCTTTCCATGTGGCAAAGGTTTCGGATCTGATTCCCGAGCTGCAGGGACGTTTTCCGGTGCGGGTGACGCTGAATCCTCTGACGAAGAGTGATTTCAAGGCGATTCTCTCTCAGACGGACAATGCCCTGACCCGCCAGTACGAGGCACTCCTTTCCGTGGATCATGTGCATCTCAAATTTGATGATTCCGCACTGGACGCGCTTGCGGAGATCGCGGAGACGGAAAACGAAAGCAAGGAAGATATCGGCGCCAGACGGCTGCACACGCTGTTTGAAAAGGTACTGGAGGACATCTCCTTCAATGCGGCTGGCGATATGCCGGACGTGGAGGTTCTCATTAACGGCGATTATGTAAGGGAGCATTTGGGCAGTGATATTGCCTCAAGGGATATGAAGCGGTTCATCCTGTGATCCGGGTACCGTCCGGAATCTGATGCGGTTCTGCTGAGGACAGGCCGTGGTCCGGGGAGGTCCGATTCCTGTGTACGGGAACCAACGGAGCGTTCTGTTTTGAACATATGACTGATCGACCGATTGAAAGGAGCCAAAAACTGATGGTAAAGCGATGCCTGGGAATAATTCTCGTCCTCATGATGCTGGTTTCCACTGCTGCACTTGCAGAGAAATCGGACCGTTCTGCAGACTGTGAGATGGCAGAGTGGACTGTGATGTTGTATCTGTGCGGCTCGGACCTGGAAACAGATGGAAGGAATGCGACGGAAAATCTGAAGGGGATTGCAAAAGCAAAACCGGTTGACAATGTGAATGTGGTGATTGAAACCGGCGGGGCTATGCAGTGGCATGCACAGGAGGTTGGAATGGATGTGGATCCAACCAAACTCCAGCGCTGGTCCTATACGGATAAAGGCTTTGAAAAAGTGGATGAACTGGAACTGGCGTCCATGGGTGAGAAAGAGACACTCAAAGATTTTCTCGTCTGGACACAGGAAAAGTACCCGGCCGAAAAATACGCACTGATTCTCTGGGATCACGGCGGTGCGAGCATCAGAGGAATTGCTTTTGACCAGCTTCATAACGATGGCAGTCTGCAGCTGTTTGATCTGGCTGATGCGCTGTCGGAATCCGGGATTCAGCTGGAACTTCTCATGATGGATGCCTGCCTGATGGCAACACTTGAGACGGCGGAGACCCTGTCTCCGTATGTGAGGTATTTTGTCGCCTCCGAGGAAATTCTTCCGGGACTTGGATCGAATTATGCGGGATATTTCAAATACCTTTATCAGGATCCGGAATGTGATGGCGCAATGCTGGGCAGAACCATCTGTTCAACGACACAGCAGATGTACTCGGACATCAATGACAATTCGAGCCTGGTAAACCTGACGATGTCTCTGGTTGATCTGGCTCAGATTGATGATGTTCGCCTTGCTTTTGATGACTTTATCCTGGAGGTTTCCCAGCTTCTGGAAAAGCCGGAAGAGTTCAGTTATTTCTGTCGGTCTGTCTATGACAGGGAGACTTACCATTACACGGATTATGCTGATCTGTACGATCTTGCAGATCGTGCCGCCGATCATGGTGTATCGGTCCGCACGGCTGTTCGTCTGCAGAATGCTGTCACGAAAGCGGTTCTGTATAACGTACGCGGCGGCAATCATGTCAGGTCCAATGGTCTTTCCGTTTTCTTCTCCTTCAATCAGTCGCAGTTTGCGCTGGATCATTACGCCAGAGTCTGGGAAAATCCGGTGTATCTGGCGTTCCTGGACCGGCTCAGCCATACCTGGAAAGCCCCGGACTGGGTATATAATGCGGTTGAATGGAAACCGGATATCCGCGTGACGGATTATGTCGTACAGGCGGAGAACGCCATCAGCGATGACGGAAAGACCCTTTCCCTGGTCACCCCGCTGAAGGAGAACAATATTGTTTCCGTCAACTGGCAACTTCTGCGGTATATAGAGGATATGGACCTGTGGCAGAGCTTCGGACAGTCGCCTTTCCTCGATGTAACGAAAGCAGGAGAGGACGAGGTCTATACCGTGACGTTTGACGGAAAATGGCCGACATTTTCGGATGTTCCGCTGGTGATGAATCTCCAGGCGGATCAGGAAAACTATGCACTGTTCGCCTCCCCGTTTGTGATTGAAGATCAGACCATGAATGCCATGATCCAGTATCGGCTGGATGTGGAGCCGGAGGAGCGGGCGTTTGATCTGCTGGGTGTGATGGTCACAAACGATCATTCAGGGTTCCCGGATCGAAATGCCATCGCCATTTCCTATGGGACCAAGGTTGGAATCTGTGGAACCCTGACAGATCTCAACGGTCAGGAACTGAATTTCAAAATGCTGGACCCGGTCGAGTATACAGCGGATATGAAAATCACCGCGGAGGAACTTCCGGAGGGCATGTACATGGTGAGACTGGTCTGTTACGACGTACTTGGCAATGCGGTTCCGCTGGACCCCGTTATATGTGAATGGGATGGAATGAGTGTTACCTATCAGAAGGAGACAGAGAATACGGAGGAATGAGTTAAGGCCCCTCGTGTCTGTGATCGCCCGGTCTCCTGATGGAAGCCTGTTACCGGGAAGTCCCGCCGGCAGAAAGGCCTTTGCGGGGGTCTTCTGAGAATTCCGCAACCGGAAAATTTCCCCGGCAGAGTTTAGATGATTGACAAGGCCCCCGGGGATGGATATAATACACGCAGTTGCTCGAGGAACAGAAGGAGTACACGGTTATCTGCCTCAAGAGAGGAACACCCATGGGTGGAAGGTGTCCGGCGGGATGCGGTGGAAGGTCGTCTGGGAGAGCGCGGGTGATGAAAGTAGTCCGCAGGGGTGCGCCCCGTAAAGCGTATTGAGGCATGCCCGGGCATGCGAATAAAGGTGGTACCACGCAGATGTGCGTCCTTTTGGAGGCACATCTGCTTTTTTATTCCGGTCGAAACCGAAGAGCGGATCCGGGCTGGTGTGAGCTGAATGAGCAAAGGCTGCACCGGTTTGTCAAATCAGGTTCCATATCAAAGATACGGTGCCGAAAGCTAAGGGAGCATGAAAGGGGATGAGAATATGCATATGAATCTTTCACCGAAGATGATTCCGGGGCTGATCGTGCTTCTGGCAGGGGCCATTCTGACCTTTGCGGCGCGGCGGATCACGGGGCGGGAAGACCATGTGCCTGCTGTCAAGCTGGCAGGAATTCTCCTGTGTGCGGTCGGGGCGGCACTGACAATCTGCCTGTGAGACCGGGATATCTGCCGAGCAACTGATCGAAGAAAGGATTTGAAAGAGATGGACGAGAAAAAGATGCCTGAGATGGAGAAAGTCTATAATCCTCAGGCCATTGAGACGGAGCTGTACGAGGAATGGGAAAGCTCCGGGGCGTTTACGGCTCACCGGGTGGAGGGAAAGAAGCCCTTTACCATCGTGATGCCCCCGCCCAATATTACCGGACAGCTGCACATGGGACATGCCATGGACGGCGTCATGCAGGACAGCCTGACCCGGTATCACCGGATGAAGGGAGATCCGACGCTGTGGCTGCCCGGAACGGACCATGCCAGTATTGCCACGGAGGTCAAGATCGTGCAGGCCATGGCCAAGGAAGGTCTGACCAAGCAGGATGTGGGTCGTGAAGGGTTCCTGAAGCGTGCCTGGGCCTGGCGCAATGAGTACGGCGGGCGGATTGTCCGGCAGACGCGGCGCATGGGCAACAGCTGTGACTGGAGCCGGGAGCGGTTCACCATGGATGAGGGTTGCTCCGAGGCTGTGACAGAGGTGTTTAACCGTCTGTATGAGAAGGATCTCATTTACAGAGGCAACCGGATGATCAACTGGTGTCCCTGCTGCAAGACCTCCATTTCGGATGCCGAGGTGGAGTATGAGGAGCAGAATGGTCATTTCTGGCATCTGCTGTATCCGGTGAAGGAAACCGGCGAAATGCTGGAACTGGCAACGACCCGTCCGGAAACCATGCTGGGTGATACGGCGGTGGCCATCAACAGTGAGGATGAGCGGTTTGCGCATCTGCACGGCTGTCATGTGATTTTGCCGCTGGTCGGCCGGGAGATTCCCATTGTCTGCGATGAGCACGCCGATATGACTAAGGGAACCGGCGTGGTGAAGATTACCCCGGCTCATGACCCGAATGACTTTGAGGTGGGGCAGCGGCACAATCTTGAAATCGTGCGCTGTTTTACCTATGACGGACATATGACCGGCGCCAAAGAGGCGGCCGAGGCCCGTGAGCTGTTTGAAAGCGGCCGGGCGGCGGTGAATGAGCCCATGGTCTATGACTGCGGCAAATATGCCGGCATGACCACGCTGGAGGCACGGAAGGCCATTCTGCGGGATCTGGAGGCGGGCGGCTATCTGAAGGAGACGGAAGAACTGCGGCACGAGGTGGGAACCTGCTACCGCTGCCATACGACCATTGAGCCCATGGTGTCCAAGCAGTGGTTTGTGCGCATGGCGCCGCTGGCGAAGCCGGCCATTGAATGTGTCAAAAACGGGGAAACCAAATTTGTGCCGGAGCGCTTCTCCAGGAACTACCTGACCTGGATGGAAAACATTCGTGACTGGTGCATCTCCCGTCAGCTCTGGTGGGGACACCGGATCCCGGCCTGGTACTGCGATGACTGCGGGGAGACTGTGGTGTCAAGAGAAACGCCCACTGTCTGTCCCAAGTGCGGCAGTGTGCATCTGACGCAGGATGAGGATGTGCTGGATACCTGGTTCTCCTCTGCACTGTGGCCCTTCTCCACCCTGGGCTGGCCCAAACAGACGGAAGATCTGGCGTATTTCTATCCCACCAGCGTGCTGGTGACCGGGTATGACATCATCTTCTTCTGGGTTGCCCGTATGATCTTCTCCGGCTGTGAGCAGATGGGCAAGCCGCCTTTCCATACGGTCCTGATCCATGGTCTGGTGCGGGATGCGCAGGGGCGGAAAATGAGTAAATCCCTCGGAAACGGTGTCGATCCGCTGGAGATCATTGACCGGTACGGCGCAGATGCGCTTCGCTTCTCCCTGGTGAACGGCGTCAGCCCGGGAAATGATATGCGGTTCTCGGATGACAAGGTGGAGAGCGCACGGAACTTTGCCAACAAGATCTGGAATGCCAGCCGGTTCGTTCTGGGCAATATTAACGGCGAAGTGGAGAGTCTGGAAGGAAAGACGTTCACGCTGGCGGACAAGTGGATTCTGACCCGCCTCACGGAGACGGTGCGGGAGATTACGGCGCACTTTGAGGCGTATGATCTGGGACTTGCAGCGCAGAAACTGTACGACTTTATCTGGTCGGAGTTCTGCGACTGGTACATTGAGCTCTCCAAGGTGGAGCTGAACGATCCCGAAAAACGGCCGGCGGCGCTGGCGGTGCTTCGTCATACCCTGATCGACATCCTCAAGATGCTGCATCCCTTCATGCCCTTCATTACCGATGCCGTGTACCGGTATATTCCGGGAACGGAGGGGACAATCATGCTCTCAGCCTGGCCTGAGGCGGATGATCGGTATGTGTTCCCCGAGGCAGAGAAGTCCATGGTGGGAATCATGGAGGTGATCAAGTCGGTCCGGAACCTGCGTGCGGAGATGAACGTGGCCGTTGGCAAACGGGCTCATCTGCTGATCCGTCCCAAGAGCGGCTGGGAAGAGGCCCTTGAATCGGCCGGTGAACTCTTTACGCGTCTTGCGTGGGCCAGCGATGTCCGCATCCTCGGACTGGAGGAGGCAGCGCCCGGAAAGACGGTTTCCTGTGTGTCCGAAGCCGCTGAGGTGTTCATTCCTCTCGGAGATCTGGTGGATTTTGAAAAGGAAATCGCCCGTCTTGAAAAGGAACGGGATTCCGTGGCGGGGGAGATCGCCCGCAGTGAAGGCAAACTCGGCAATCCGGGCTTTACCTCCAAAGCACCGGCCAAACTGGTGGAGCAGGAGAAGGAAAAGCTGCAGGTGAACCGGGATAAACTGTCCAAACTGGAAAGCCGGATTGAAGAACTGAAACAGTCCATGTAATTCGTTTGAACTTGACCGGTCTGTCGCGCCGGAGGGGGCGGCAGACCGGTCTTTGTGTGCATGGTAAAAGATGCGGGAATTCGAAAAAAGGCATTGTGGCAGGGCGGGAAAATCGGCTATAATAACGCGTATTTTTTGTTAGCGGGGACCCGAAGAGTTCCCGCATACCTGCCCCATTGATGAGGCCTGAAGAGAGGGAGGTGGAAGCCGTGGCTTTTGAACATGTCAGCGTAATGCTTGAGGAAACGGTGGATCTGCTCAACGTCAGACCGGGCGGAATCTATGTGGACGGGACCCTGGGCGGCGGCGGACACAGTGAGGAAATTCTGAAGCGGCTGGGGGGTACGGGACACCTGTACGGGATCGACCGGGACAGGGAGGCGCTGGCGGCGGCCGGTGAACGTCTCAGTGCCTGGCCGAATTTTACGGCATTGCACGGGAACTTTCATGACGCGGCGCAGCTGCTGGCATCAGTCAATGTGGAAAAAGTGGACGGCTTTCTCCTCGACCTCGGAGTCAGTTCCCATCAGTTGGATACGGCAGAGAGAGGTTTTTCCTATCATGTCTGTGCGCCGTTGGACATGCGGATGGACCAGAGCGCAGAGCTGAGCGCGGAAACCATCGTTAACACCTGGCCCCAGAAAGAGATTGCACGGATTCTCAGGGAATACGGCGAGGAAAAGTGGGCGGCCCGGATTGCAGATATCATTGTGGAGCACCGGCAGCAGCAGCCGCTTCGAACCACCGGGGATCTGGTTGCCTGCGTGGATGCGGCCATTCCGCGGGCTGTGCGGAACAAGGATTCGGGCCACAGCGCCCGGCGCACGTTCCAGGCCCTCCGGATTGCGGTCAATGATGAACTTGAGCCGCTCCGCCGTGTCCTGATGGAAATGACCCGCATGCTTTGTCCCGGGGGACGTCTGGTAGTGCTGACCTTTCATTCGCTGGAGGATCGGATTGTCAAGCAGACCATGCGGACCATGGCCAGCCCCTGTCAGTGCCCGCCCCGGATCCCGGTCTGCATCTGCGGACGCATTCCACAGGTGCGCCTCCTGGATCATCTGAAACCCTCCGATGCGGAGATTCAGCAGAATTCAAGATCACATAGCGCCATGCTTCGTGGATGTGAGCGGCTTGATACACAGTGGAATCTCGACATCCCCGAATAAGGAAATGGCCCTCCGGCGGATCTGTCGGGACAGGAATGGATCCAATCCAGGAGGACTTTGAGGGAGTCGCTGTACGACTTTTTTAAAATGTCGATGAATAACTTGTGCAGAACGGCTCTCTGATCTATAATCTGTGATATGGATACAGTAGTCAAAGAACGGATCACAGCGGTACTTCCGCTGTTGAACGAGAGTCAGAAAAGAAGGTATTTGGCTGCCGAAGCAATCTCGCTTGGACGTGGAGGAATAAAAGAGATTAGCGCTATATCTGGCGTGCACAGAAATACCATCAGTGCCGGTATACAGGAACTTCGTAGTGGAAATCTGGAAACCTCCGAGAGGGTCAATAATCAAACCAGAATCAGAGCGCCGGGCGGAGGCAGAAAATCCATATTGGAAACACAGCCCGGTATACTTGATGCCCTGGATCGCCTTGTGGATCCTGAGACTTACGGGGATCCTATGAATCCTCTTCGATGGACAACAAAAAGCCTGCGCACTTTGTCAGAAGAACTGCGCAATGAAGGGTTCGATGTTCACCATGACAAAGTAGGAGATCTTCTTGAACAACTGGGATACAGCTTGCAGCAGAACCGTAAAATGCGTGATGGCGGTGACCCTGAAAAGAAACGAGATCCCAGGCAAAGAGATACCCAGTTCAGACACATCAATGATACCGTAAAGAAGTACCTGGAATCAGGAAAACCTGTCATATCCATTGATTGCAGGAAAAAGGAAAACACGGGAAACTTTGAGAATGCAGGGGTCGAATTCAGACCAACAGGAAAGCCGATCGAGACTGATGGCCATGATTTCATAGATCCGGATAAAGAAACGGCTGCACCATATGGGATCTGTGATATGGCTCGAAGCGAAGGCTTTATTAGTGTTGGAATCAGTTCTGATACAGCAGTATTTGCAGTCAATTCTATCCGTGGCTGGTGGTACAGCATGGGAAATGATAGGTATCCAGAGGCAACAAACCTCTACATTACAGTATATGGTGGTGGAAGTGATTCGAGTCGATCCCGTTTGTGGAAGACAGAGTTGCAAAAACTGGCAGATGAACTACTTTTGCCGATAGAAGTATCTCATTTCCCTCCGGGAACAAGCAAATGGATTGAAATAGAGCACAGGCTGTGCAGCTTCACAACCCTGAATTGGAGAAGGAAGCCTCTTGAAACCTATGGGATTGTTCTTAGTCTCATTAGCTCTGCAACAATAAAAAAAGGTTTGGCTTTGAAGGCAAAGTTGGATCTGAGCGAGTATCAAACAGGAATCAAGGCCTCTGATGAAGATCCTGCAAATGTGAACATAACCCGAAATCCGTTGTATGGCGACTGGAATTACATCATATATCCGCACGGATAACGCACAGGGATTTTATCGGAAATTCCTTAAGCATTCCTGTATCTGTGAAAACGCCTGAACAGGATTCGGGGGAATCCTCGGTAAAACAGGAGGAGAACAGTGCTGCCCTAATGAGAGAGGAAGACGGATTTCCTGAAGGATGAATGGAGCCTGAGCGTGCAGAGCGTCATAGGTTAAAACAGGTTTGATCGATGTGAGGAATGAGTTGAAAATTAAGATTCAGTTATCACAGGACATTTTCCGTGATCTCAGGGAAAGTGGATCATACTATATTGACAAGACAGAGGTCATTCAGGAATACCTGGAAGCGCATTTTGATAAAGCCGTTATGTTCACGAGACCGCGCCGGTTTGGCAAAACGCTTACCATGACCATGTTTCGTGATTTTCTGGATGTCAGGCAGGACAGTAAGAGGATCTTTGAAGGGTTAGAAATCATGGGATACCCGGATGTGGTCAGGGATTATATGAATCAGTATCCGGTAGTATTTCTGTCGCTCAAGGAAGTGTTCGGAGAAACATATGACAGAATCCAGAAGAA
>JAFUBF010000387.1 GCA_017460325.1 Clostridia bacterium
GTTCTCAGAACCAGATTTCAACACCGAAACTGAAGGCGGCCAGAAAAATCATGAAGGAGATCACAAGCAGACGCATACCGATCTGATATTTGGTCATTCTCTTTCGTTTTTTACGAGAATTCGTGTAAGAGCCCATTCTTCCTCAGCCTCCTGATCCCGTCATAGAATACCTGAAGATATTTATCATTGTGTGTAAAACGGAAAAGACGGTTTTCATCCACATTGACATTGAAAAATACCACGGCAATCAGCTCCGGATACTCCTCAAGCCCGTCATAGATGCTTTCCATATAGGCTGCTTTCTCGTCGGTATCCCCGCTTTCTGCGTATCCGGCTTCACAGACAATCACTTCCTTTTTCAGGGAAAGAAGCGATTCCCGCTGCCCTTCAGTCTCATAAAAGTCATGGAATTTTTTGTATCGGGTGTGATGGGTCAGTTCCAGGTCCATCGTAATGCCCACATAATCCACCCATTCATCGCCGGGATAGTACGGAAGGGAATACTGGTCACACCGGTTCGGCGACCAGACCCACTTGATATTGGAGCTGATTTTTCTGGAGAGTTCCACCAGGTGTCGCCAGGCCTTGATAAACAGTTCCGGGCCGGCCGACTGCCAGGAATACCACTTGAACCGATAGTTGGGCCGAAGCTCCATTTCATGGGCGAAACGGATCAGTACATCAATATCTTCGCAGACCTCTACTTTCCGTTTCAGATAATCCGTTACGTATTTGTCATACTTGCCGGCAGCGATATCCTCGAAATCGATGTTGTTCGGCATCCAGGTAATCAGCGGAAACGCATCATGCTTGATTCCGCATACCGCCAGCTTTTCCTGGGATTCCTCATTGAGCCAGTACTCAAACCATTCGATAATCTGCGGGCGCTCCTCAAGACTGTAGAATTCCCCCAGTTCCTCTACGTACAGTCCGACATTTTTGTTTCCCTTCTGGATGGTCTGGTAGTCATCAAAGGTTTTCCGGTTGATATAGACATAAACAGCAACGGCAATTACGCCGATGAACAGGAGTATGAGGATAATCCACGGAATTCGTTTCTTTATTGACATCAGTGCGTTTCCTTTCCTTTTTTCTGATCTGTCTCCGGATTACTGACCTCAAGGGTTCGTGTCCCCCAGCCGAGACTGTCCGCACACTTCATCAGTCCAATGACCCGGATTGGTGCCATAAAGAGACTGAGAACAACGACCATCACCGGTAAAAACAGAATATGATCCGGCGAAACATGTGAGAAGATCCGTATGTTTCGTGTCCCGAGGCTGACCGTTGCCCCGATAAATACAAGAACGATAATCGTCCGAATCGGATCCGTATAGACCATGGTATCCAGGTGATACCCCATGGCGCGGAAAATGCCGCACAGTATCATGTTGGTATACACGCTGAACAGCAGCAGAGGGAGAAGCATGTCACACCAGTAGATATAACACATCAGCCGGGCATGTTTCAGCATCCACGGTGTCATCCGGATGTTGTTGTACTGCGAACCTTCCGCCCAGCGCAGCTGCTGCCTTGCAAACTTTTTCCAGGTGAGCGGTGCATCCGTATACACCACCGATGTATCCTGCATGACCGTCTTATACCCCATTTTCAGGGTGATGTTGGTCAGACTGCGGTCATCCGACACCTCTTTGTGAAAGCCCATAAACGTTTCATTCATGAATTCAGGCATTGCCTCTCTCATGATGGAGGTTCGGAAGGCAATGGTCCTTCCGGGCAGACAGCCCACCTTGCCCGTTACGCTCATCGCCTTCATCGTTCCCTCTGCCCGGATCTCCTCAAGAACACTGGCAACCATGGTCACAAAGCGTCGGTCCGGTTCATAGATTTTCTGACGGGTTGTCACACCTCCAATTTTCTCATCAAAGGCAAAGGGCTTCAGCAGATTGCGCAGTGTATCTTTTACCCAGATGGCATCACTGTCCACCAGAACGGTAATTTCACTGTCCGGATTCGTATGCTCGACGCCGATACGAATCGCATTTCTTTTTCCGGGGACGTCGGTATAGTACAGCTTTACCTCGACGCTGGCGTATTCGGGCTGATGCTGCCAGGTCACCCGAAGGTTTTCCACCAGTCCCAGCAATTGAGGATTCTCGGGGCCGTTCACCACAACGATGATTTCATCGGGCAGCTGCTTCACCATTTCAGTCAGAACCCGGGCGAACATCTCAAGGGGTTCATCCACAACCGGAATGATGACGGTCGTGTAATATTTCCTGTCCGCACACTCATAAGGTCTGTACCGGAGCGAGGTAAAGAAAACGACTGCCCAGCGTACCATGATGAAGATGAAGAAGACCATAAACCAGTGAATGTTCCGGCTTTTGAGGTAGTCCGCCATCATAATCAGGAAGGAATACATTTACACCTCCAGAACTCTGGCAATCGTTGCCAGCATCTTATTCACGTCTATCGGCTTATCAATATGATCCTGCATGCCGACCTTTTTCTCAGCGAGGATATCCTCACGGAAAACATTTGCCGTCATGGCGATGATCGGGATGTTCCGAAGGTGTTCATCCGGAAGTGCACGGATTGCTTCAGTGGCCTCATAACCGTCCATTTCCGGCATCTGGATATCCATCAGGACGGCGCTGTAATACCCCGGTACGGACTGGGCAACCATCTCGAAACCGATTTTGCCGTTTTCTGCGGTTTCCACTTCAAATCCGGCGTGCTGCAGAAGCTCCCGGGCAATCTCGCGGTTGATTTCACCATCCTCCACAATCAGCAGCCGTTTTCCCCTGAAATCGTATTGAATGTCCTCCTGGCCTTCCTCTGTCTGTTCTGTCTCTTCGACGATCGGAAAATGAAGCGTAATGATGAATTCCGTTCCCTTTCCCTGTTCAGTCCGGGCCTCAATTTTCCCGCCTTTGGCATCGACAATCCGCTTGGTGATGGCCATATCCAGTGCCGTGTCCTGATCCATGACCGTGTTTGTACTTCCCTGCTCAAAAGGCGTGAAGAAATCCCGGGCGATCTGTTCACCGATGCCCATTCCGTTATCCCGGATATGGATTTCAAACCAGGCATCATTCCTGTAATGTCCCGTGTTTCTGATCTCCTGAACGCGAAGGAAGACGTGTCCGCCATCCCCGGCAAATGTACAGGATGCCCCCAGCAGATTCACGAGACTGCGGTTGAGCTGTGTTTTGTCACAGACCACCTTATGATGCTGGATACTGTACTTTTTTTCGAACCGGATGTGCCGCAGTTCGATGGAACGTGACAGGAGCTCGCAGCTTTTATCGATGACCGTCTCAATTTCCACCGGTTCTGCCTTGAGCTCAATCTCCCCTTCCACAACCTGACTCATATCGATTGCGTTGTTGAGAATCGTAAGAACCTGCTGCCCGGCAAGTTCAATCTTGTCAAAGTAGGCATGCTCCGTTTCCGGGGTCAGGCCGGATCGCCTGGCCAGCACGGTGTATCCGAGGATGGCATTGAGCGGACTTCGGATTTCATGGGACATTTTTGTCAGCAGAAAGCTTCTGGCTGCGTTTGAATCCTCTGCTGCAATCAGCCGTGCATCCTGCCGCTCAATAATACGGATGCGGTCAGTGATCCGCCACATCACCACCAGTACCGAGGTGGCAAAAACGCCTCCGGCAAACAGGATGGTGGAGACAATGAGATCCGGGATACTCATGATGCTGACCCTCAGGTAGGCAATCAGAAAGATAATGA
>JAFUBF010000388.1 GCA_017460325.1 Clostridia bacterium
AGCGACCTGGGCCCCCGCGCTATCTATCTGGCACTTGAAAACTGGGCACGGCAGAACGGAACTCTGAAAATGGAAGCCCGGTTCATCAGCAATGTGGATCCGGATGATGCGGCCGCGGTTCTGAAGAGCGTCGATCTTTCCCGGTCGCTGTTTGTCCTGGTTTCTAAGTCCGGCACGACCCTTGAAACCCTGACCAATGAAACCTTCGTCAAGACCAAGCTGGCGGAGGCCGGACTGAACCCGGCCAGGCATATGATTGCCGTCACCAGCGAGACCTCTCCGCTGGCCACGAGCAGTGACTATCTGGCTGCCTTCTTCATGGATGATTACATCGGCGGCCGCTATTCCTCTTCGTCCTGCGTCGGTGGCGCCATCCTTTCCCTGGCCTTCGGACCGGAGGTATTTGCCCGGTTCCTTAAGGGCGCGGCAGAGGAGGACAAACTGGCAACGAACCCGAATCCCCTCGAGAACCCCGACATGCTGGATGCCCTGATCGGCGTCTATGAGCGGAATGTCCTGGGTTATCCGACCACGGCCGTTCTTCCGTATTCCCAGGCTCTCAGCCGTTTCCCGGCCCACCTGCAGCAGCTGGATATGGAGAGCAACGGCAAGTCGGTCAACCGCTTCGGAGAGCCCGTTGACTATGTGACCGGACCGGTCATCTTCGGCGAGCCCGGCACCAATGGACAGCATTCCTTCTACCAGCTGCTCCATCAGGGAACGGATATCGTTCCGCTGCAGTTCATGGGATTCCGTGAGAACCAGGCCGGCATGGATGCGGACATTCAGGGTTCGACCAGCCAGCAGAAACTCTGTGCCAACGTGGCGGCACAGATTATGGCCTTTGCCTGCGGCAAGGCGGATGCGAATCCGAACAAGTCCTTTGCCGGCAACCGTCCCTCCAGCATCATTATCGGACAGCAGGTCAATCCGGAGTCCGTGGGTGCCCTGCTGGCGCACTTTGAGAACAAGGTCATGTTCCAGGGCTTCCTCTGGAACCTGAACAGCTTCGATCAGGAAGGTGTCCAGCTTGGAAAGATCCTTGCCAAGCGGGTTCTGGCGCATGAAACCGACGGTGCCCTGGCTGCATACAGTGCCCTTCTGAATATCTGATTATACCGGGGAGGACAGGTGTCCTCCCTTTTTCCATGTACGGCCGTGCCGAAATTTCTCCGCCGATTGGGAATTGACAAGCACCCCGTTTCTGTCTATAATCATGCACGTTGGAGCTGTGAACGGAAAAGTACACAGGGGAGAGGCCTAAGAGAGGGCGGATCATCGGCTGTGAATCTGCCCGGCAGGGAAACTGTGGAAGTGCGTCCGGGAGCTTCCGGAGAAAAGCGAAAGCGGACTATCCGGCATGGCGTCGTGTTAAGGCGGTTAAGGTGGGGTGCTTCGGCACTCAAACAGAGTGGAATCGCGGGAAGTCGTCTCTGAGGAGAGGACTTCCCTTATTGTTTGTGTGGGAGGGAACTAAAGCGTGTTTGAACGACTGCGGCGGGATATCAATGCCGTTTTTGAACGGGATCCTGCCGCAAAAACATGGGTGGAGGTCCTGCTGTGTTATCCCTGTGTCCGGGTGATGATGTATTACCGGCTGTCACACCGGCTGTACCTGAAAGGACATACCACCCTGGCCAGATGGATCTCCCAGAGAGGACGCCATGTGACCGGGATCGAGATTCATCCCGGGGCCACCATTGGCGAGGGACTGTTCATTGATCACGGAGATGGCGTGGTGATTGGCGAGACAACGGTGATCGGGAACAACGTCACACTTTATCAGGGGGTGACTCTGGGCGGTACCGGAAAACATGTGGGGAAGCGTCACCCGACCATCGGCAATAATGTGGTCGTCGGCGCCGGGGCAAAGGTGCTGGGCCCGTTTACGGTGGGGGACAACAGCAAGATCGGCGCCGGGGCAATTGTTCTAAAGGAGGTTCCCCCGAACTGTACGGTGGTCGGGAATCCCGGCCGTATCGTGAGGAAGGAAACGATCCGGCAGGAGGTGGATCTGGATCACGTCCATCTGCCGGATCCGGTCAAGATGCATATCGAAGCGCTGGAGGCGCAGGTGAAAGCCCTCAGCGAACAGGTCGAAAAGATGAAACAGGAAAATACGGAGGTTTGAGATGCAGATTTACAACACGCAGTCACGGAAAAAGGAAGAATTTGTCCCGATTAAGCCGGGTGAGGTCAGCATTTACAGCTGCGGCCCCACCGTTTACAACTATTTCCATATCGGAAATGCACGCCCGTTCATTGTCTTTGATACCCTTCGCCGGTACTTTGAGCATAAGGGCATGAAAGTGACCTTTGTGCAGAACTTTACGGATATCGATGACAAGATGATCCGCCGGGCCAATGAGGAAGGGATCACGGTACGGGAACTGGGGGAACGGTTCATCGCCGAGTATTACAAAGATGCGGATGCGCTGGGCATCGAGCGGGCAACGGTCAACCCGAGGGCCACGCAGCACATTCCGGAGATCATTGCGCTGATTGAAAAGCTGATTGCCAACGGCCTGGCCTATGTCTGCCCCAACGGCGACGTGTATTACAACACGCAGGCGTTTGCAGGTTATGGCAAGCTGAGCGGACAGAACCTTGAAGATCTTGAAAGCGGTGCCCGGGTGGATGTGGATCCCAACAAGCAGCATCCCATGGACTTTGCCGTCTGGAAGGCCCAGAAGCCCGGGGAGCCGGCCTGGGAATCCCCCTGGGGCATGGGACGTCCCGGCTGGCACATTGAGTGCTCGGCCATGAGCATGAAATATCTGGGGGAAACCTTTGATATTCACTGCGGCGGCAAGGACCTGGTTTTCCCGCACCATGAAAATGAGATTGCCCAGAGCGAGGGGGCCACGGGTCATCCCTTCGTCCACTACTGGATGCACAACGGGTTCATCAACATCAACAATGAGAAGATGAGCAAGTCGGCCGGCAATTTCTTTACCGTCCGGGATATCGCGGAGAAGTATGATCTGGAAGCGGTGCGCATGTTCATGCTGAGCGCCCATTACAGGAGCCCGATCAATTTCAGCGAGGAACTGATTGTGCAGGCGAAAAATTCGCTGGAGCGGCTGTACACGGCCAGAGAGAATTACGAATTCCTGCTGAAAAATGCCCCCGAAGGGGAGAGCCGCCCCGAGGATCAGGAGGTGCTTGCGGCGGTCCAGGCAGCCCGTACCGGATTTGATGCGGCCATGGATGATGACCTTAACACGGCGGATGCCCTGGGCTGCATTTTTGAACTGGTCCGGACAGCCAATACACAGCTGAATGAGCAGACCCCGGCCGCAGTCATTCGCGAAGTGCTTGCGGCGCTTACGGAACTGACCGGGGTGCTGGGTCTCCTCAACCGCAAGGAAGAAAAGGCGGATGAGGATGTGAATGCGCTGCTTGAGGCCAGAGCCAAAGCCCGGGCCGAGAAGAACTGGGCGGAATCGGACCGGCTCCGGGATGTTATCCAGGCCATGGGCTATGTGCTCAAGGATACCAAGCAGGGCCAGCAGCTGACCAAAGCCATGTAAACCCGAAACCGGAACGGGCTTTGACCTGTTCCGGTTTTCTGAAGAGATGAGGACGTGACCATGCAATTTTCAAAAAGAATGGACCTGTTCGGGGATGAGGTCTTTTCCTCCCTGAATCAGCGCCGAATCGAACTGGAGCGCCAGGGGCGCAGCTTTTACAACCTTTCCATCGGAACGCCGGACTTTGAAACGGATGTGGAGATCCGGAAAGCCCTGGCGGAGGCGGCCATGGACCCGAATAACTGGAAATACGCCCTTCGGGATTCGGATGCCCTCCTGGATGAGGTGATTGCCTATTACAAGGCACGTTTCGGCGTCACGCTGACCCGGGACATGATTGCCTCGTGTTACGGATCGCAGGAGGGCATTGGGCACATTGGCCTGGTGCTGTGCGATGAGGGGGATACCGTTCTCCTCCCGGGCCCCTGTTATCCGGTGTTCATTGCCGGCGCCCAGATGGCCATGGCCGAGCCCTGGTATTATCCGATGCTGGAGGAGAACGGTTTCCTGCCGGATCTCAGCCTGATTCCCGAGGATGTGGCCCGCCGGGCCAGGTATATGATTGTGTCCCTGCCTGCCAATCCCATGGGCAGCATCGGGACACCGGAACTGTATGAGGAGCTGATTGCGTTTGCCCGTCGGTATGACATCGTGCTCCTCCATGACAACGCCTATTCCGACATCATTTATGACGGGCAGTGCGGCGGCAGCTTCCTGCAGTACCCGGGAGCATCCGAGGTCGGCGCGGAATTCTTCAGCCTGTCCAAGTCCTTTAACCTGACAGGCGCCCGCGTCTCTTTCCTCATCGGCAATCCGGAACTGGTGGGGGCATTTAAGAAGCTTCGCAGCCAGATCGACTTCGGCATGTTCCTGCCCATTCAGGCGGCCGCCATTGCGGCCATGCGTACCGAGCGTACCCGCGTCCTGGCCCAGTGCGATGCCTATCAGGCACGCCGGGATGCCCTGTGCGAGGGCATGACGGCCATTGGGTGGCCGATTCCCAAAAACCGGGGGAGCATGTTTGTGTGGGCCAGGCTGCCGGCCAACTATCAGTCCAGCATGGATTTCTGCCTTGAGCTGCTGGACCGGGCCGGGGTCATCTGTACGCCCGGCATCAGCTTTGGACCGCTTGGCGAGGGATACGTCCGCTTTGCCCTGGTGCTGCCGCCGGAAAAGATCCGGGAGGTCTGCGAGGCTGTGCGGGAAAGCGGTATACTCAATGCCTGAGGAGGGGAAAGGAAGATGGAGATGCGACAGGGAGCCTTTTCGGGCGTGCTCCTCAAGGGAGCACTGCATGCCCACACCACACGTTCGGACGGCCTGATGACACCGGAGGCGCTCCTTGAGTATTATGAAAGCCTGGGTTATGACTTTGTGGCGCTGACGGATCATCGGAAATACAACCGGGACAACTTTGGCAGCCGCCTGATTGTCCTGCCCGGCATGGAACTGGATGTATGCTTTGCCGGTTCCCGGGGGAACGGACGGCATACGATTCACACGGTCTGTCTCGGTCCGGCGGATGGCGGGGACTTTCAGCAGGATGAGTCCTTTCCGTCTTTTGACATCGACAGACCGGAGGACTATCAGCCGACCCTGGATGAGATGCACCGGCGCGGCTGCCTGACCATGTACTGCCATCCGCGCTGGAGTCATACGCCGGTGCATGAGTACATGGGACTCAAAGGAAATTTTGCCATGGAGCTGTACAATTCCGGAACGGCGCTGGAGAATGATATTGACACCGACAACAGCGCGGACTGGGAAGCGATCATGGACAGTGGCGTCCGGATTTTCGGGACAGCGGTAGATGACTGTCACTATCCCTCCCACGTGGGTCTTGGATTCGTCATGGTCAGGGCGGAGAGTAACGCTGCGTCCATTCTTGAGGCCCTTGAAAAAGGAAACTTCTATTCTTCCTGCGGTCCGGAGATCTATGATTTCCGGGTGGAGGGAAATGAGGCGGTGATCCTCTGCGGTCCGGCAGATCATGTGCTGTTTTCCTGCAGTTATATGCCGCAGGAACCGATTGGGGCGAGTCCTCTCGCATCGAAGAACGAGGTGCGAATGCCCATTCCGCACTACGCCAGGTATGTACGGGCCACCGTGGTCCGGAAGGGAAAAAAGGCATGGACCAACCCGATCTGGCTCAGCTGAATCGGGTTCGTTCTCGTATTCCGGCAAAGGCCCCCCGGAAAGGGGAAGGGAATAAAAGTGAAGGGAGCGGAGACTGTGGATAAACAAATGAACCGTATGTACAGAGAGCTCCTGCTCCCCATACCTGCCGGGGAAATGATC
>JAFUBF010000389.1 GCA_017460325.1 Clostridia bacterium
ATGAACGGATTCATCTCAGGGCCAGATACGCAGCGGCAACGACTGGAAAGTGAGGAAAAAGCTTATGGATAAAGGACAGGGACGGCTGCTCCGTCTGACCCTGATGGGCGGAGAGGCACGCGTCTTTCTCTGTGATACCACCGGGATGACGCAGCTGGCCAGGGACATTCATCATGCCAGCAATACGGTGAGTGCGGCCATGGGCCGGATGATTTCCGCAACGGCCATGATGGGGGTCAATCTGAAAAGTGACGGGGACCGGATCACCTGCACCATTAACGGCGGCGGTCCGGCAGGCCCCATGTGCGCCGTGGCCGGACCGGATGGTCAGGTCAAGGTGACGGTGGAACACCCGGAGGTGGAACTGAAACTGAAGCCCAACGGAAAGCTGGATGTGGGCGGCGTCCTGGGCAGGGACGGTCAGCTGACGGTCATGCGTTCCTTTGGATTCGGAGAGCCGTATCTGGGCCGGGTCACTCTGGGGTCCGGGGAGGTGGCGGAGGACTTTGCCATGTACTATCTGGAATCCGAGCAGACCCCCACCCTCTGTGCACTGGGAACACAGGTGGGAGAGGAAATTCTGTCCTCGGGTGGCATCCTGATTCAGGCCATGCCGGAATGTTCGGATGCGCTCATTGACCAGCTGGAGATCCGGGCGGAGCTGTTTTCATCCATCTCCCAGCTCCTCTCCGAGATGACACTGGAGGAGATTGTTGAAAACTGTTTTAGGGGTCTTGAACCGGACATTCTTGAGAGCATGCCGCTTTCTCTTACGTGTGACTGTAACCGGGAAAAGATTGAAAAGGTGATCCTTTCCATGGGGGAAAAGGATATACGGGAACTGATCCGCGAGCAGACCGGGTGCGAGGTATCGTGCCATTTCTGCCGCAGACATTACCGGTTTACCGGGGAGGAACTTGAGGCGCTGCTCAGTGAAGGGCTTGACAGAAATGAGGCAAATGAATGATCATTGTGAATCTGGATGACGCCTTTGAGGCGTATCTGAAGCACTGGATGCAGGTGAATGCGGACAGGTACGGGAACAATATGGACAAGATGGAGGAAGCGGTTCCGGATGTGTACATGGAGTTCCTGAAGACGCCGCTGGCAAGCCTGAACGGCCAGACACCGGAGGCGTACTTTGGGGCCATCACGGACGCCGGGGAGCTTGTGGACATGCTGAGGGCTTACATCCTCGGACATACACCGGTGCCGGACCTGCTCCTTGAACGCATTGTGGAAACCGGAGAGGATGCGGTGCCGCTGCTCCTTGATCTCATCCGAAACCCGGATGAGGAAGAGGAAATCCGGATGACGGCGGTGTCGCTGATGCAGGAAATCGGTGGTTCCCGGCCCAGAGATCTGTACATTGACCTGATCGCCCCTCTGGAGGAGAGCAGCGATCTGGGGGATATCTGTGCGGAGAGCCTCTGTGCCATGGGCCGTGAGGTCGTGGATCCGGTTCTGGCCCGTTATGAGGGGGCCGGAAAGGTGGCCAAAGACATTTTTGCCGATGTGCTCTGCAATTTCCCGGGGGATGACCGGATCTATGCGATTCTTGAGGAACGGTTCCGCTCACAGACCGATCAGCGGGCGCTCTTTGCCTCCTATCTGGCCAAGTATGGAGATGAGCGGGCGCTGCCGGTCCTGCTTGAGGCCAGCCGTCTGCAGGGACTGGGATACCTGGA
>JAFUBF010000390.1 GCA_017460325.1 Clostridia bacterium
GAATGGATTTTACCCGAAGGATAACAGGTACTGGCAGTGATGAACGGAAACGCACCACCTGGTGCATCCATATTACCTGTTAGCGCAGGAACTTTACCAATAAGGAAGCCTGAAATCCGACTGACACCTGTGAGGTTGTTGAGATGGAAGATGGTACTTGTTGCATGGTGGGTTGACAGGCTTTCCGGCGTATAATTCAGTTATCGGTAAAGTGCCTCGAATCCATTTGGATTTGTACACCGAGGGGAGGCGGAAAAATCAACAGGAAGTATAGCGTTTTTTGACTTTTCGGGGCGAGGAGGGTGTCATATAATTTGAATGGATTGATTGTATGGATAAAGACAAGGCGTTGAGTGAGCAGGTTTGGAATAATGCAGCCCGGTTTGATATCGTCGTTCGTTTTCAGTTGACAAAGGACGAGGTCGCAGCATTATCGCGGGTATATTTGATCGCGATTCAGGGCACAGGAGGAAAAGGGGGACGCACATCGCTGCCTCGGTCATTTACCGAATGGGACAAAAAGATCCGGATGCTCCTGAACGTCTGTACGATGAGTATCCGGCCGCCCGGGAAGCCGGCGGAAGGGGATAAATATTAAGGAAGGTTCCGCTAATCAATATCATCCATCTCTTATCCAGGTTCACTGCCGGTCTTGGTAAAAACATGGTTTATGACAGTGTGGACTGGGTTAGTCAGGTGAATGCAGCAAAGAGTGAAAGATCGCAAATGGGATGGGGATGTCACATTTCGCAAAAAAACGACCCGGTTCCAAAGGAAGCCGGATCGCCCGGTGCATTCCGGGGAGGTGATGCACCGTGGATAGTATAACAAGAACCTGCCTGAAATCAAACTGACAAAACTTGCTTAATTTTTTTTGCTTCAACACTAAAGCGATGCACGGAATTTTAACGGTCCGTTATTTGAGAAGCGCGGTCAGCGGGGCACAGTCAATGCTCTCCGCTCCCTCAAGAGCATTGTTGAGTTCACGTGCCACCTGGGCAATGCCACCCGGTACATCGCTCTCAATATTGAGCGGCAGAACCGGATCGTGAAGGGAGAGACGAAGGAGGAACCAGGCGCTGTCCGGGACGCCGTTCAGATCAAAGCTGATGCGGATTCCCTCATGATTGTCCGCAGCCGGATGCCAGGACTTGTGTGCATCCGCATAGGCGACAACCCGGTCGATGACTTTTTGTCCGGCAGCTTTGAAATCCGGGGCGAGAATGTTGAAACGGATTTCGGTACTTTCGGCCGGTTCTCTGAGGTCGGCGATCAGGGAAGAAAGGGACTGACCCCTCTTGCCCAGTTCAACGGCCTCGCACAGGAGCCGGGTCACCAGGTACATGCCATCATCCAGGAAATAGTTTTCCTCCAGGGCGGCGTGTCCGCTGGTCTCGATGGCCAGCGGGGCGGCGGTGCCTTCGGCAGTCAGGCGCCGGGCCTCGTCAATGACGTTCCGGTAGCCCCGCTTAAAGCGGAGGTGATGTCCGCCGTGGGCCTGGATGAAGGTGGCAAGGCCGGAGGAGGTAACGCTGTCCGTTACGATGGTAATTCCGGGTTTTTCCCTGAGGAGAATGGCGGAAATGAGGGCGATCAGGCGGTTGCGGTTAATTTCGCGGCCGGCCTCATCCACGATGGCGGCACGGTCACAGTCTGTATCAAAGATGACACCGAGATCGGCCTTGCTGCGAAGGACGGCCTGCGAAATGCTGTCCATGGCGGCCTTGTTTTCCGGGTTCGGGATGTGGTTCGGGAAATGGCCGTCCGGATCCAGGAACTGGCTGCCGGTGATGTCGGCGCCCAGGGATTCGAGCAGTTTGGCATAGAATCCGCCGGAACCGTTCCCGGCGTCGACGATGATATGAAGGCCCTTGAACGGAGCCGGATCATTGCCAAGACGCTTGAGGAAAATATCCCGCAGATGCTCGGTATAGACCGGCAGATAGGCGCTGCGTGTGATCTCGCCGCCGGCATGCTTGTGATCGCCCGATTCAGAGGCAATGGCCAGAATTTCCCGGAGCGTGGCACCGGTGATGCCGCCATCAGGGAGGAAGAACTTATAGCCGTTCCGCTCCCAGGGCAGGTGCGAGGCGGTGACCATGACAGAGGCATCTGCACCGGGGACGCCCAGGAGAGACATGTACATGGCAGGGGTGGTGCAAAGGCCGAAGGTACGGACGATGGCACCGGCACTGGCCAGACCGTCTGCGATGGCCTGCTCCAGGGAGGGACTGCTCAGACGGGGATCGTGGCCGACGTTGACCCGTGGCTGCTCAATGCCTTTGCGCATGAGGAAAACGGCGAAGGCCTGACCGATCCGGTAACCGACGGCTTCGGTCAGAACGGCATTCTCACCGATGGCAACGCCGCGCACATCGGAACCGCTGATCAGAGAATAGTAATCCATGAGAGATGCTCCTTTCATGTTGCCTTGGCTTTCGGCACCGTATGATTGATATGGGACATGATTTGACAAACCGGTGCAGTGCACCGGGCCCACACCCTTCATCAGGGTAAACAGGGACTGCGCTCACCCGTGAGCAGCAGTTCGGTTTTTAAAGCACTGCCTGAAACGGACAAATGGCGGCAGGTCCGCTCGTTTACGCAGAAACCCGGGCGGGGGAATCAGAGAGCGGCACGGATGGCTTCAAAGAGATCGTCATAGGTATCAAATGCCGGCAGGTCCGGATTGTCTTTCCGGATTTTTTCCGGTGCGCGGAACAGGAAGCCCGCCTTGCTGGCCCGGATCATTTCAAGATCGTTGAAACTGTCGCCGGAGGCGATGGTCTCGTAACCGGCACTCTGCAGTGCCCGGACGGAGGTCAGCTTGGAGTGGGGAACACGGATCTTATACCCGATGATTTCACCGGTGGGTGAGGTGGTGAGCTCGTTGCAAAGGAGGGTGGGCCAGCCGAGCTTTGCCATGAGCGGGGCGGCGAACTGGGTAAAGGTGTCGCTGAGAATCATGACCTGCGTCTCTGCACGCAGTTTGTCAAGGAATTCCTTTGCGCCGTCCATGGGTGAAATGGTGGAGATGGTACGCTTGATGTCCGCAAGGCCGAGATGGTGCTAGTGCAGAAGATCAATCCGGTAGTGCATCAGTTTATCGTAATCCGGCTCGTCCCGGGTCGTGCGGCGCAGCTCCGGGATGCCGCTGGCCTCCGAGAAAGCGA
>JAFUBF010000391.1 GCA_017460325.1 Clostridia bacterium
TCTACCCCTGGACGGGTGCTGCCGGGCGGTTTCATTTATATGGCGGACATTCTGGCCATGCCGGATGTGGTGGAGAAGATGGGCAACATCATTGCCACCCAGTATTACCGCCAGGAACCGGACTTTGTGCTGACCATGGAAACAAAGGGGATTCCCATCGCGATGATGACGGCAAAGGCACTGGGGGTGCCCATGGTGATTGTCCGCCGGGACAGCAAGGTGTATGAAGGACCTGCGGTCAATATCAATTACATTTCCGGCTCGGGCGGACGGATTGAGACCATGAGTCTTTCCCGCCGTGCGGTAAAGGAAGGGCAGCGGACGCTGATTGTGGATGATTTCATGCGTGCCGGCGGAACCACCCGGGGCATGGTGGATATGATGAAGGAATTCTCGGTGGGGGTCATTGGCATCTGTGTCATGATGGCAACGGCGGAGCCGGTCAAGAAACGGATTGACGGGGTTCGCTCCCTGCTCATGCTGGAAAACATTGATGATGCCACCGGTGTGGCCAATATCCGGCCCTCGGGCTGGATGCAGGCGCTCAAGGGCCAGAAATAACGGACACATTCCGATTACGGACTTCACAAGCCGAACGATTTATGGTACAATCTCACCTGTTGCCGGGAGGCAACCTCAATATACACATTCTGTGGAGCGGAGAAACCGATATGGTTACTGCCGCTCTATTCTTGCGATGAAACCGAAATTCCGGGCGGAAATGCACTGCATTTCCGCAAAACCGGGTTTTGGGAACAGGAGGAGCAATGCTGGTTGTATTTGGCCTGGGAAATCCGGGGACACAGTATGCGAGAACCCGCCACAATGTGGGGTTTGATGTGCTGGATGTATTCTGTGAGCAGGAGCATCTGCGCATGACGAAACTGGATCATCACGGCCTGATTTCGGAAAGCGGATTCGGAAACGGAAAGCTGATTCTGGTGAAGCCTCAGACGTATATGAATCTTTCCGGGAACTGTGTCAGTGAGGTCATTTCCTGGTATAAGCCGGAGCCGGAGGAGACACTGGTGGTCTATGATGACATTGACCTGCCTCTTGGCAAACTGCGGATGCGGAAAAAGGGATCGGCCGGAACACATAACGGGATGCGCTCCATCGTCTCTCTGTGCGGACGGGACGATTTTCCGCGTCTTCGGGTAGGGGTAGGCGCCAAACCGCCCCAGTGGGATCTGGCGGATTATGTGCTCTCCCATTATCAGGAGGGAGAGGAACAGGAAACCCAGTTTGCCGCGTTCCTGAAAGCGGCGGAGGTCATCCGGGTGATGTGGACCCAGGGACTGGACCGGGCCATGCAGCTGGCCAACGCATCGGATAAAAAGGACAGAAAAGAGGCAGGAGAGGAGACAAAATGAGCAGCACCTTTTTACTGGATACGCTTCACGGCTATGAACCGTATGAACGGCTGAAAAAAGCAATCGGCGAACAGGGAATTGTCTCGGTGTATGACCTCTCCAATGCTCAGAAAGCGGAGGTCATTGCTGCGCTGGCCATGGAAACGGGACGTCAGGTGCTGTATCTGTGTGACAGCGAGCGGACGGCCACGCAGGCGATGGAGGACCTGGCGGTCCTGATGGGCGGCTCCGTGGGTCTTTTTCAGAGCCGGGAAATCTCATTTTATCAGGATGTGGCGGCCAGCCGGGAGGTTTCAAGCCGCCGGCTTGAAATCCAGTCGCGACTGCTAAGCGGCAGTCTTCGGGCTGTGGTGGCCCCGATTGACACCCTTCTGCACCGGGTCATGCCGCGGGATCTGTTTGCGGAGAATACCATTCACCTGCGCGTGGGTGACCGCCTTGAAACCGATTATGTCGTGGAGAGCCTGCTGGCAGCCGGTTATACCCGGGAGTATATGGTGGAGGGCAAGGGCCAGTTTGCCATGCGGGGCGGCATTATTGATGTGTATCCCTCGGATGCAGGGCATGCGGTCCGCATTGAGTTCTTTGATGATGAGCTGGATTCCATTCGTGAATTTGATGTCATGGACCAGCGGTCCGTGGGGAACCTTCAGAACATTTCCATTCCGCCGGCCAGCGAGGGGCTGGTGGCGGATGATAACCGGGAAAAAGTGGCGGCCCGTCTTCGCCTGGCACTGCTGAACCGGGGAAAGAAACAGGAGGAGATCCGGGATTTCGGAGATGCGACCCTGGCGGATCTGCCGACGGCTGCGGAGGATGAGGAAGAACCGGTTTATGAGGATCTGACGGAGGGGGAGGCGCCGTTCCTGCTTCGCTCCCGGGCCTCGGAGCGGTTTGAAACCCTCATGAATGAGGCCATCGGGCAGATGGAGAACCGGATCGGAACCCGTGCCCTGGAAAAGTACCTGAACCTTCTGTGGGACACGGAGGAGACCATTGTTGACTACCTGAAACGTCCGATTGTCGTGCTGGATGAACCGGATGCCAGCCTGCAGCGTCTGGAAAGCCGGATCAATGAGTTCAATACGGCGTTTGCCAATGCGCTGGAACGGGGCGAGGCGCTCCGGGAGCAGGAGCAGCTGCTTTACTCCGGGGAGACGGTGAAGGGGATCCTGAAACGGGATGGAACTGTCCTCCTCAGCCGGATTCAGCGCCAGATTCCGGAGCTGCCGGCGACCGGGCTGATCAACATGAACGGGGTCAGCCACGGCAGTTACGGCGGGAAAACGAAGGACCTTTGCGAGGACATCCGGAAATGGAAAGCCGGTGGATGGCGGGTCATGATCTTCTCGGGCGGCGTTGCCAGAGGCGAGCGCATGCGGCAGTCCTTTGAGGATGAGGACATTGAGGTTCAGTTTGATGAGCACTGCATGCGGGCACCGGAGGCGGGGAACTGCATCATCTATCCCACCACGCTTTCCGGCGGCTTTCTCTACCCGGAGCTGAAACTGGCGGTCATCATAGAGAGCGACGTTTACGGGAGTAAAACGGCCAAAGCCAAGGCAAAGCGCCAGGAAAGCAGCCGGATCAATTCGTTTACGGATCTTGAGGTGGGGGACTATGTTGTTCATGATACCCACGGTATCGGTCGGTACCTGGGCATCAAGCGACTGACCAATGACAACACCTCAAGGGATTACCTGCAGATCGAATACCTGGGCAATGACAAGCTGTATATTCCGGTGGATCATTTTGACCGGATTCAGAAATACATCGGCGCCGGGGAAAGTGTGGCACCGGCGCTGTCGGACCTGGGCGGAAAGAAATGGCAGAAACAGAAGGGGCGGGTCCGTGAGAGCCTCAAGGAACTGGCGTTCAGCCTGGTCAATCTGTATGCCAAGCGCCAGAAACGCACCGGTCACGCCTTTGCACCCGACACCCCCTGGCAGCAGGAATTTGAGGAGAATTTCCCCTATGAGGAAACGCCGGATCAGCTGATTGCCACGGAGGAAATCAAGCATGACATGGAGCGGCCGGAACCCATGGACCGCCTGCTGTGCGGCGACGTCGGATACGGCAAGACGGAGGTGGCTCTGCGGGCGGCGTTCAAGGCCATTATGGACGGGTATCAGGTGGCTATTCTGGCACCGACCACGATCCTGGTTCAGCAGCACTATCAGACCATTCTGCGCCGCTTCGAAGGATTTCCGATTCAGGTGGACTATCTCAGCCGTTTTAAATCAGCGGCGGAGCAGAGAAAGACGATTGAACGGCTGCACAGCGGGGAGATCGACCTGATTGTCGGCACACATCGGCTGCTCAACAAGGGCATCCAGTTCAAGAAACTGGGTCTCCTCGTGATCGACGAGGAACAGCGGTTCGGCGTAGGCCATAAGGAAACCATCAAGAACTTCAAGA
>JAFUBF010000392.1 GCA_017460325.1 Clostridia bacterium
TGACCCGTCTGGCCGGGAAAAAGCTTCCTTTCCCCGGCGGATTTGACAGGGATGGAAACGTGACCGATGATCCCGGGGCCATTGAGGAATCCATGCGGATTATGCCCATGGGTTACTGGAAGGGCTCCTCCTTCGCCTTTATGCTGGATATCCTGGGTTCTGTCCTGACGGACGGAGTCGGCGCAGCGGATATGAACGCCGCCACCATGGGCTCCTGCGGCGGATGCTCTCAGGTGATGATTGTGGTGGATCCCAGGCGTACCATGGACAGCGGAAAGATGGAGGACACCATCCGCCGGGCCCTTGACTATGTGAAGAGCGCGGAGCCGGCGGAACATGGCTCCGGCGTCCATGCCCCGGGAGAAGGCTGCGAGCGGTTCCACCGGGAGCACGATGAGCAGGGAATCTTTGTGGATGACACGGTATGGGCGGAAATCCTTGCTCTGTAAACCGGGGAGGAAAGATGGAAAAAATGAGAGGAATTCAGATTGTCAGGCCCGGAGAGCTCCGGATCATTGAGACGGAGGTTCCGGAACTGAACGAACGGGATAACGTACTGGTGAAGATCCATGCGGCAGGGATCTGCGGATCCGACATGGGAATCTATCATGGCACAAACGCGGCGGCCACCTATCCCCGGATCATCGGCCATGAGATGGTGGGCGAAGTGGTCCGGACACTGGACAATGCGAAAAAGGTGAAAGTCGGAGACCGGGTGATCATCGACCAGGTCAAAAGCTGTGGCAAATGCTGGGCCTGTCGGCACAACCGGCCCAATGTGTGCCAGCATCTGCTGGTCCGGGGGGTTCATATCGACGGCGGATACCGGGAATATATGGCGGTGCCGGATACGGACTGTTACCTTCTGCCGGAGGGACTGCGGGACGAGGATGCGGTGCTGATTGAGCCCACCACCATCGCCCTTCAGGCCTGTTCCCGGGCGGAACTTGCCCCGGATGATGAGGTGCTGATCATGGGCGTCGGCGCCCTGGGCACCCGGATGCTGAGCATTGCAAAGCTCTCCGGGGCAAAGATTATCGTGGCGGATGTATCGGATGAGCGGCTTCAGGAGGCACTGAAAAACGGTGCGGACTTTGCCGTGAATGTCCTGAAGGAGGACCTCGAGGCAAAGGTGAAGGAGTACACCACAGACAGCTATGGTCCCACCCTGTCCATTGACTGTGCCTGCACGAAGGATTCCCTGGGCACCCTGATCCGGGTGACGGGGAACGCCGGCCGGATCATTACCATGGGCTTTTCCGCCACGCCCACAGAGGTGACCAATTTCGGGATCACCTCCAAGGAACTGGATATCCGGGGCTCAAGACTGCAGAACCGGAAATTCCAGGAAGCCATTGATCTGGTGCGGGAGGGAAAACTGGATCTGGATCACAAAATCTCCCACACCTTCCATTTTCTGGACGCGCAGAAGGCCTTCGACTTCAGCAGCTCCGGGGACCCCTCGATCCGAAAAATCGTTCTGACTTTTGACTGACGGCCGGGGGGAACCTTGAGAGAATGAATACGAATATGGACCGGCAGAACGCCTCAAAGAGCAGACATGCCTATCGCTCCGGCATGATTGCCTTTTTCCTCAGCGGAATCTGCTCCATTGCCTCCGGGATAATCGTTAGCCTTCTCCGGGACAGGTATCAGTTCAGCTTCAGCTTTTCCGGCACCCTGGTGTCGGTCATGAGCATCGGAAACATGGCTGCGCTTCTTCTGGCCGGTATCCTGCCCGGCATGATCGGCGAAAAAGCCACCACCCTGATCCTGACCATGGGCGCCTGCCTGGGCTATATGATCACGGCCATGACCGGAAACCCGATGTTCCTGGCAGCTGCTTTCCTGATCATTGGACTGGCCAAAGGCTGTGCGGCCAACAAATGCACCGTTCTGGTGGGGAACAACACGGACGATAAACCCAGGGCGCTGAGTCTCATGAACGCCTGGTTTGCGCTGGGGGCGCTTCTGTGTCCTTTCCTGATCGCCTCCCTCCAGGGGATGGGCCAGTCCATGCCCATGTTCAGTGTGTCCTTCGCCGGGCTCTGCATGTGGGTGGTGTTCCTCTTCTCCGGTCTGCCGGGAAAACAGCCGATGGTACCCGGGGAAACCCGAAAGACCGATTACACATTCCTGAAGAGTCATGTTTTCTGGCTTCTGGCCCTGCTTCTGTTCTGCGAGAACGCGGCGGAATATGTGGTCAACGGCTGGGTAGTGACCTATTACAAGAACGAGCAGATTCTCAGCGGGACTCTGGCCACCTACACCGTGACCGTTCAGTGGGCCTCCACATTGGTGGCCCGGCTGCTCCTGGCCTTCCTGATGCGGAACCGGAACCCCTTTAAGGCTCTGGTGGTGATGGGCATCGGCATGACCCTGGCCTATGGCGGTCTGCTGGTGGCCGGCACGGCAGTGCCTGCGCTGATTGCGCTGGCCCTTTTCTCCATCTCCGTGGCCGGCGCCTATCCCATGGGGGTGGCCAGTGTCGGAGAGATGCTCAGCTCCGCCAGTGTGGGTATTCTGCTTGCCTTTGCCGGAGTGGGTGGCATCGTCTTTCCCTGGCTGGTGGGTATCATCGCCGATGCTGCGGGCCTGCGGGCCGGTATGGCGGTGAACCTGATTCCCTGCGTGGGACTGACGGTGCTGTCTCTGGTACTGCTTACCCACCGGAAAAAGGAAGAAAATGCCGGAGCATAATAACGAAGAAGCAACGAAACCTGACAAGGAGGACAGACAGATGGATCTTTTGAACTATGATGTACTGAAAAAGTCGGGCTATGAGGGATACATTCTTAAGCAGGCACCGGAAAAGGTAATGCAGTTCGGTGAGGGCAACTTCCTGCGGGCCTTTGTGGACGATTTTATCGACATCGCCAATGAAAAAGCCGGATTCAACGGCAAGGTAGTGCTGGTGCAGCCCATTGCCCAGGGCCTGACGGAGCTGATTAACAGGCAGGAAGGCCTGTACACCCTGTATCTGCGGGGCAGCGAAAAGGGTGTAAAGGTGGATGAAAAGCGGGTCATCTCCGCAGTCAGCCGCTGCGTTAATCCCTATGGGGAATGGGACAAGGTACTGGAGCTGGCAAAGAGTGATGACCTTGAGATCATCGTTTCCAACACGACGGAAGCGGGGATTGTGCACGATACGGAAAGCACCTTTGATCAGACACCGCCGGTTTCCTTCCCGGCCAAGCTGACCCGGGTCCTGTACGAACGGTTTACCGCAGGAAAACCGGGTATCGTCATGCTCAGCTGCGAGCTCATCGACAACAACGGAAAGGAACTGCTCCGGTGCGTCAACCAGTATATCGACGACTGGAAGCTGAACGATGACTTCCGCCGGTGGGTGAACGAGGAGAACATCTTCTGCTCCACCCTGGTGGACCGGATCGTGCCCGGCCGCATCCGGGATCCGAAAGAGGTGGAGGCGCTGAACGCCGCCAACGGGTATGAGGATCCCCTGACGGATGTGGGGGAGGTCTTCGGCATCTGGGTCATCGAAGGTCCGGCGGGCCTTGAGGACCGGCTCCCCTTTAAAAAGGCCGGTGTGCCCGTGATCGTGGTACCGGATGTCACTCCGTATAAAAAACGGAAAGTGCGCATCCTCAACGGTGCCCATACGGGCTTCGTGCTGGGGGCTTATCTGGCCGGATACGATATCGTGCGGGACTGCATGCATGATGAGACCATTCTGGGGTTCATGAACCAGATGCTCTATGACGAGGTGATCCCGACCCTGCCCTTGGACAAAAAGGACCTGGAAGAGTTCGCCCGGGCGGTGCAGGACCGGTTCAACAATCCCTTCGTCAATCATGAGCTGATGAGTATCAGCCTGAATTCCACCAGCAAGTGGAGAGCCCGGAACATGCCCACCTTCCTTGATTATGTGAAGGAAAAGGGCGTGTTGCCGCCCTGCCTGACGGCCAGCTTTGCCGCCTATATCGCCTTCTACAGCAGCGATGTTCAGAAACTGACGGACACAGGTCTCATTTGCCGCAGACCGAAGGGCAACGACTATACCGTCAGTGATGACCGGTATGTGCTGGAATTCTACTGGAACCACAGGAATGACACCCCGGAGGAACTGGTGCACGCCGTGATGATCAACACGGAAATGTGGGGACAGGATCTGACGGAAGTGAAGGGCTTTGAGGAATCGGTCGTCGGGATTCTGAAGACGATTCGCACCGAGGGTGCGCTGGCGGCTTACAGGGCCTGCCTTAAGTAAAAGACCCGCCCGTTACAGGGCAGGAACCGGAGCCGGCCTGCATGGGCCGGTGAAGGAAAAGAACATTGGCGTAACTGAGCGGCCATCTGCCGCTGAGATTATGAAAGAAATCAGGGAGGAAAAAATCAATGAATCTGAATGTGAAACCTGCTGAATCCTGCCGTTATGATGCGGTATCACTGGGAGAAGTCATGCTTCGCCTGGATCCCGGCGAGGGCCGGATCCGGACTGCCCGGGAGTTTAAGGTCTGGGAAGGCGGCGGCGAATACAACGTGGTTCGCGGACTGCACAAGTGCTTCGGACTGCGCAGCGCCGTGCTGACCGCTTTCGCGGACAACGAGGTGGGCAGGCTGATGAAGGACCTGATTGAGCAGGGCGGCGTGGATACCCGCCTGATCTGCTGGAAAAAGACGGACGGCATTGGCCGCGTCTGCCGGAACGGCCTCAACTTTACAGAGCGGGGCTTCGGCATCCGTGGCGCAGTAGGCTGCTCTGACCGGGCGAATACCGCCATCTCCAAGGCGACGCCCGAGGATTTTGATTTTGAAACGATTTTCGGAAA
>JAFUBF010000393.1 GCA_017460325.1 Clostridia bacterium
TCAGCTTTCCGACATCGTCTTCGCAGAAGTGAGTATTGAAACAGGTGAATCCGTTGAAGCAGGCGACTGCATCGGTACTGTTGAATCCGTAAAAGCAGCCTCCGACATTTACACACCGGTCACCGGCACTGTGGCTGCAGTCAATGAAACCATCGCAGACGAACCGGAAACCATCAACAAGGATGCCTTCGGTGCCGCATGGTTCATCAAAGTGACACTCGACGGAGCTGTCGATGAATCCGAACTGATGGATGCCGCCGCTTACGAAAAATACTGTGCCGAACGGGAGCATTGATGTTTATTCCTCACACCGAATCCGAACGGGAAGAGATGCTGAAGTCCATCGGCGTTGAGAAGATCGAAGATCTTTTCTCCGCCATTCCGGAACAGCACCGCTTTCCGAAGCTCGGCATGCTCCACGGCATGACGGAGATGGAAGCCTCCGCCCAGCTCAAAGAGATGGCCGAAGCCAACCTTTCCCTGTCCAACGCAGTCAGTTTTCTCGGCGCGGGCGCCTATTATCACTACATTCCCGCCGCCATTGAGAACCTGATCAGCCGCGGGGAATTCTACACCGCATACACACCATATCAACCGGAAATATCCCAGGGTACACTGCAGGGGATCTTTGAATATCAGAGTCTGATGGCACGGCTCACCGACATGGATGCCGCAAACGCCTCACACTATGACGGCGCGACAGCCTGCGCGGAGGCCGGGATCCTGGCCTATCACCAGTATCGCGGGAAACGCAAAGAGATCCTGGTCTCTCCTGGACTTCATCCGCATTACCAGTCTGTAATGCGAACCTATCTCAGCGATTTTGACGGGATGTACATGATCTCGCCGACCTTCAAGGGGCTTGAGGACATCAATCCACAAAAGCTCATTGATGCGGTGGATGAAAACACGGCCATGGTCATTGTCCAATACCCGGACTTCTTCGGACAGGTCTTTGACTTCACTGAACTTGCCGAAGCCGTGCATGCCAAAGGCGCGCTGCTGTGCATCTGCGTCAACCCCATCGCACTGGGCTTGCTGAAAACTCCGGGCGAAATGGGCGCAGATGTCGTTGTCGGAGAAGGCCAGCCGCTGGGGATCCCGCTCTCCTATGGCGGCCCATATCTCGGCATCTTCGCCGCCCGCAAAGAGCTCATCCGCAAAGTATCCGGACGGATCGTCGGTCAAACCGTTGACAACCGCGGTCAAAAGAGTTACGTGTTGACCCTCACCGCACGTGAACAGCATATCCGCCGCGAAAAGGCAACCTCCAACATCTGTTCCAATCAGGGACTGAACGCCCTGACCGCTGCCATCTACCTCAGCCTGCTGGGGAAAGAAGGGCTGAAAGAAGTCGCTTCCCTGTGCTATAACAAAGCTCATTACGCAGCCCAAAAGATCAGTGAACTGAAGGGCTTTGAGATCCTGAACCCGGGTCCGTTCTTCCATGAATTTGTGGTCAAGTGCCCGAAAGACGTGGAAGAACTCCAGGAACACCTGCTGGATCACAACATTCTCGGCGGTTACGACCTTTCCGGTTCCTATCCCGTCTTTGAGAACTGCCTGCTGATCGCGGTCACCGAAATGAATTCCAAACAGGACATCGATGATCTCTGTCTGGTTTTGAAGGGAGGGCACCATCACCATGAGCACTAAACCGACCACCGGAAACGAACAAAAAACGATTTTTGAACTCTCCTCTGCCGGACGCCGCGGGATGCGCTATCCGAAATGCGATGTCCCCGAGACCGAACTGCCCGCAGGCCTGATCCGTGAAGACCTGCCCATGCCGGAGCTTTCCGAAGCCGATGTGGTCCGCCACTTCACCAACCTTTCGGAACTGAACTACTCACTGGACAACGGTTTCTATCCGCTTGGCTCCTGCACCATGAAGTACAACCCGAAAATCGATGAAAAACTCAGCCGCCTTGATGGATTTGTTAACGTCCATCCGCTGCAGCCCCTCGAGACCGTCCAGGGTTCTCTTCTGCTGATGTACGAGCTGCAGGGCATGCTGCAGCGCATCAGCGGTATGGACGCCTGCACCCTTACGCCGGCTGCCGGTGCCCACGGTGAATTCAGCGGTGTCAAAACCATCGCCGCCTGGCACCAGGCTCAGGGCCATGACAAACGCAAGGTCATGCTGATTCCGGACAGCGCCCACGGTACCAACCCCGCGACCTCCGCCATGAGCGGACTGGTCGTCAAACCGGTCCCCACGGACGAACGCGGCAACATCGACCTGGAAAAACTCGCCCCGCTCTGCAATGATGAGCTGGCAGGCATCATGATCACCAATCCGAATACGCTCGGCCTGTTCGATGAGCATATTATTGAAGTCAATGAGATGGTCCATAAGGCCGGCGGTCTGGTTTACGGAGATGGTGCCAACATGAATGCGCTGCTGGGTATCGCCCGTCCCGGAGACCTGGGATTTGACGTAATGCACTTCAATCTGCATAAGA
>JAFUBF010000394.1 GCA_017460325.1 Clostridia bacterium
CCCTGTTAACCTCAGGAGGATCATTTCCGGCATGTTGGACCATTTAGGGCTAACAGTTGAACGACAACAATAAAATCAGATAATGATACTTCAAAGTAGTTGTGTAGGCATAGCTATAATTGACAAAAGCAGAAAAACCGTAGGGGTTAACCTAGACTTTACGGTCTCTGTGATTTACTGTTTCTGTTGTTGACAGCAAAGTACTAAGCAAACGAATAATGTCCGTCCTGTTATCCATTCCATCATCATTAAGAGTAATGATGATGCCTCTCATCTTGTCATAGTTTTCAACTGGTTCATCTACCTTCCCGATTGCCTTAAGTTGAACAATTCCGTACTCAGCGATTGAGTTCCTGTGTTTTTTAGTCGGATCAGGACAAATCCAGATGGAGTACACCTTCCTGATTTTTCCGTAATCGGATTTGGTAAACACAGTACCCTTCTGTCTCGAAATCAGGCGAGACATGTAGTAGACTACCCTCGTACTTAGCGGATAACCAGGATTCATATCCACCTGGATTTCCACATTAATAATCAGGCGAATGATGTTATCTGTCTTCGGAATTTTTGCATCAAATACCAAATCATAGCGGATTAATCCTTCATCATGAGAATAATCTTCTGTGTCAGCACCCACGATGCTGGAATCAGCATCTAACGTGTCTTGGTCAACTGATATCTCATCCATGTGAACATCACCCATGATACACTGATGCTCAATGAAAGGAATATCGTAATTTCGAAATTCTTCTACGCATTCCTTAAGAATCTCTGCAAGAATGACCTTATGTTTTACCAGCTTCTTTGCAACTTCATCAAGTTTTGCCTTATCACCTGCTGCATCGATGCTGTTAGCAAGACTGGTTTGTTCTATTTCCACCGGTAAACTGCCTCCTTCAATGGTGCTTTAGCTTTCGACGCCGTATGACTGACAAGAGCATTATTTAACAAACCGGTGCAGTGCACCGGGCCAATTCCTTCCAAAGACTATCATCGACAGTTGGGTAGAAGCCACCTATCGTGAATGCTATGGTAAGTCCAAATTCCCTAAAAGTCAAGGATCTCGTCTTCGCCTTTGATACTTCAATGACAATCACCTTCTCCAGCCACTACAGTACAGTAGGTTTTGCAGAACCGTGCAATCAGCAAGGCCGGTTGAGCTATATGATCTACCATGTACCTTTTTTTGCGTGTTTGCCTGCTTATCTGCTGTGCGCCTCCAGGAATTCCGCTTCTCTTATCATCGCCTCTGTCCGGCTCTGCCCGATGAAGCCATGGTCCTGCCCGGGCAATACCACCAGTTCCGCATGGGCATACACATCCCTGGCCCGCTCCGAATAGCGCAGCGGAACAATTCTGTCCCGGTCACCGTGGAGGATCAGGACAGGGCCGGTATAATTCCGAATCTGTTCATACAGATCAAAGGAGACCGCCGCCTCATTGTACCTGTGGCTAATGGTCCACCGCATGACCCGACTGGTTGCCGGGAATGTTCCGTCCGGATTGGCCCGTTCCCTGGCATCATCCTGCAGGACAATGGCCGGGTATTCCAGCACCACTGCCCGTACCGCTTCCGGCCTTCTGGCCGATACCAGCGCACTGACAAATCCACCCTGGCTGGCACCCCACAGACAGATGCAGGAAAACCGGTCATCTGCCTGAAACCGGTCGATAATGGCACTCAGGTCCTCCGCCTCCGTCAGCACGGTCATTTCCATCATCGTGCCAGCGCTCTTGGACTCGTCTCCGCCTCCGCAGAAATCAAAGTTGAATGTGGCGAATCCCCGGGCCACAAAATAGTCCGCATAGTCCTGATGTCCCCTGTGGTTCCCGCCAAAACCGTGCGAAAGAATAACCAGCGGCACCGGGCCGACGCCATCCGGCACCGTCAGAATGCCGTAAATGTCCCCCAGACTGCCGGGGATTCTCAGTTCCTCTGTCATAGCTGCTCCTCCTTCATGTCGCTTTGGCTTTCGGCTCCGGATGATTGATATGGGAGATGCTTTGACAAACCGATGCCAAATTTTGCCCTCTCCTCCGTCAGCCGCAGCCGTTCTCAGCCGATCCTTTCCCTTCCATTCTCCGGGTCAGACGAAACCCCGTTGGGCATCTCACAGCGTACAGACACGGTTTTTCCCCGTCGCCTTTGCCTGATACAGGGCTTTGTCCACACGCCCGATGAAGGGATCTGCCCGTTCCGTCTTTCCTGCCCTGGCGATGCCGATACTGGCTGTCACCTGCCGGTCAACCGGGAAATTTCTCCCTGCAATCCCGGCGCGGATTTCCTCTGCCATCCGGAAAGCTTCCCCGTCTGTATGTCCGGCCAGGAGAATCATGAATTCTTCTCCGCCCCACCGGCCGCAGCTGCATTCACTCTGTTCCTCCGCCACCTGCCGGATCACCTCCGAAACACCCATGAGCACGGCGTCCCCCGCCTGATGCCCGTACACGTCATTGATTCCCTTGAAATCATCCAGATCCAGCATGATCAGGTGGGTACTGTCAAGCGGACACTCCGCCATGCGGTCCATAATCCGTTTCTGGATCTCTCCGCGGTTGAGAAGACCCGTCAGCCGGTCCGTGCAGGCCATCCGCTGAAGCGCCCGGTTTGCCTCCAGGATTTCCGCCGTCGCCGTATTGACGTAATTCACCAGACGGCTGATGAGGGACAGGGCCGAATCTTCCTGCCCGGTTTCCTCCTCTTCCGGGTTTTCCCGGTGCACCGGTCCGCCCTCGCGCATCCCGGTAATCACCATGGTCATGTTATGCAGGAGGATCGGGGTATTCACCCGGACCAGTTCCCCGCTGGTACAGAAACCGTAAACCGGTGCCACGGCCTCCAGCGGCCTTGTCTCCTGGCTGGCCGTCTCCGAATCCCCCCAGAATGACTTCCGGCCGAAACAGCTGTACACGGAAATCACCTCCGGCCCGAACTGCGCCATCTCCCTCACGCACTTATGCACCTGTGAAAGGATTTTCTGCGGATCTCCGTAATTGGTGTGCAGCACGGTTCCCTCCGGGATTTCCGTACTGGTCACCAGTGATCCGTCCGGATTGCAGCTGCTGGTGCTCCGAAACAGGGTCGCCCCGTGTTTCTTCATGCTCAGCGGGAATTCCAGTGTATTTTCAAAAAAGTGCTCATCCATGGGAATCCGAAGGTAGCGGTGATAGGTGTCAAACGCCGGTTTCCCGTTGAGCTCATACAGGATTCTGCCCTCAGAACGGGTGGCAACCAGCTCCGAGCCCAACGGCTTCCACCCCTGAACCACATGGGTCACTCCGTGCAGTTCTACCCCGCCCACCAGCAGCAGGAGAACCGCGCTTTGCCTCTTTCCGCTGTCCCCCATGAACAGGAACGGGCCGCCACTTCCCCGGAAAGCTCCGCCGCCGATCAGGAGGATCCGCTCCGGGATTTCCTCGTCCAGAATCCGCGCAACCGCGTCAAAGGGAATCGTGCTGATGGTCATCAGCAGCTCTGCCGCAGTGACCTTCTCCCAGTTGATTCCCTCTTCCCTGAGCCGCGCACGAAACTGCTCCAGATCCGCATCCGGGTCCACCGGAATCAGATGCGCCTTCACAAAGCTGGTCGGCTTTTCATAGAGCGTCATGCCAATGACCAGTTTCTCCTCGGAAATCGCCCCGTCAACAATCACGCCGTTGGCTGAATTTCCCACAAGCGGGCAGTCCGGCATCACGCGGCGAATCAGGGCACAGGCTTCCGCCAGCACCTCCTCTTCGGCCCCGCTGACGAACAGGCGAATAATCGCCTGCGTATCCGGCAGGCATCTTTTCTTCCAGTCCTGTAAAACCGCCTGAAAAGACTCCGCATCCCGATATACCGTCTGAAACTGTTTCATCATCGTTAGCAAGGAGACCCCGTCCTCATTAGGGCGGGGAGGAATTGCGTTTATCCCTTTTCTCCGTCTCCCCGCATTCTCCTCTCGGTTAAATAATGGTCTGCTTTTTCCAGCAGTTTGAGCTTCTTGTATGATACAGAATCCGTAATCTTTTTCCCACTCACTTCAGCCCTTGGGCTAAGTGGTGGGTAATTGACGTCGATCCCTGCCCTGTTTTTTTTCTGTTCGTATTATGATGTGCGGTTCAAAAGGTACTGATGGCTTCGCTTTTGTCCATCTACCAGTAAGATTTATCGTCTTACAGACTACATCACATAGTCGGTACCCCATAAGGGCTAAATATATAAAGCTGCTGACAACCCATGATCAGGATGTCGGAAAATTATGGGCCTTGACAAAATGTCACAGTTGACTGTCGTAAACTGGCCAGGAAATGCCTTACGCCCGATGTTTGCACTGCCATTAAGATCCGCATTGACTTTTATGCCGTCTTTGGTTGTATATGTTCGTCCGCTTCTCCTCCCTGAAAAGGTATACTGCTTTTTGTCATTCGGGTCGTAAGTCGGAATAACGTCATTGTCAAGAAAACTGGCTTTTGACGTATAGGATTCCTCCTGACTCACAAACAGAA
>JAFUBF010000395.1 GCA_017460325.1 Clostridia bacterium
ATTACGGGGTGGACTGTCTGCCTGTACTGATTGCGGTTGGGGTTTCTATGATTGTCTTGACATATGATTCGGAGGACCACCTGACCCGGAAAGTCTTCCGGGATACTAATGGAAATCCGGTGTCCTGCAGGGATGGCTATGTCAGTGTCTATTATGCCTATAATGAGGATGGACTGATTGAACGGGAACGTTATCTGGATGTGAACGGACTTATGATTCAGCTGAGCGACGGGACGGCCTGGATCGAATATGAATATGATGCAATCGGCCAGATTCTTCGTGAACTACACTATGACGAGAAAGGAAATCTGCTTGAAAATGCGCAGTAAATGGGGGACTATCGGAGATGATTAAAAAGATCCTTCTGGGGCTGCTCATCGCCGTGTTTATCATTGGCGGGAGTGTGGTGATTCTCAGGCAGAACCGGATTAACCGGGCGGAGACGGAACGGCAGAATGCGCTTCAGCAGAGAATGATTCCTCTCCTGCAGGAAAAGAGAAAGCTGCAGGATGCCAATGCACAGCTGCAACGTCAGTATGACGGAAAAATGATGGAAACGGCGACGGTACAGTTCGTGTTTACCGACCTGAGTGAAGCCCTGTACCTGGAGGTTTTCCCCATGATGCTCCAGTACGGGTATAAGGGAATTATGGCGCTCTCGGAGACGGAGGTCCCTGGCGGAATGGGGAAAATTACCATCCGTCAGTTCGAGGAAATGGTCCGTGACGGCTGGGGGTACTGCCTTCAGTGGGACGGGGTCACCAAGGTCTGGGATCTGTTTACGGCAGTGCAGTGGAAGATGCCCGAAAGTGAACTGACCATGCCGGATACGGTCTACCTTGCGCCGGAAATGTATTCGCCGGATATGGATATGACGCTGATGATGCAGGGTGTCAGCATGGTGATTCATCACTGGGAAAACGACCTGCTCAGTGACCTGACGGGAGAGGAAAACAGCCTGTGGCGCCTGGGCAGTAAAGTCTGGGAGCCGGAGAAAGCCCGTTCCGATCTCCAGGCCTGCGTGCAGAGACGCAGCAACCTGGTGTTTGATGTTTCCTTCGGTCAGGAATACAGCTCCTATGGCGCCTATGGTTTCCAGGACATTCTCTATGCAGTGGTCAGCTATGAGAAAAACAAGATTATCGAGGTGACGGACTTCCCGACACTGAAGGAACTGTTTACCAACGATTCAGAGAACTACCGCTGGGTGAAGACGGATGCGATAAAAGAGGAGATGGCGGTCAATCAGAAACAGATGGATGAGCTGGACCGCCAGATCCGACAGATCTCCAGCGGGGAGGAATCACAGGATGAGAACGATCCGGAACAGCTGGAAAATGATCTGATCTCCCTGCGCAACGAGATGGACCGCTTTGACCGTGAGCATCCCTACCAGGAGATTGGAACGGCGACGGCAGAACTGGTCTTCCCGGTTCTCACCCCCGGTGTTTACCAGGAAATCTTCCCACAGATGAACCGGGCCGGTGTCAAAGGTGTTCTGAATATCTCAATGGCCAGTCTGCCCGGCTCCGAGGGACGCCTTTCCTGGAGTCAGGTCAGGGACATGGTGAACAATGGCTGGGAACTCTGTCTGAACTATGACGGCGGGAATCTGGCGGCCATGATCGAGGAGGCCAGAAAGGTCTTTGCGGAACAGGAACTGGAGGTTCCGACAACCCTGTATGTTTCCTCCGGAATGATGACGGAATCACTTCAGGGAACAGCCTTTGTGTATGGCATTCGGACAATCATTCATCACGGGGAACTGGATCTGCCGATTGTCGCCTATCCTGAAAATGCGGATTTCTGGCGGGCCGGCTGTGTCCACTGGAAGCCGGACAGCCATGGAAGCTTGCTGAACAGCATGATTGAAACCGGAAAGAATGTCGTGCTGGTGGTGGATGTACTGGACAGAGAACAGCCCTATGTCTCCAGTGGCCTGAGCACATTGATTGAGGAAACGGAGGACTCCGTTAAAATGGGTCGTCTGCGCTTTGTGGTTTTCAGTGAAGCGCTGAAAATGCAGATGGAGGCAGCGGATGCCCGAATCAGTGCCAACCGGGAACGGGAGGAAGGACTGGCGGACTATCAGACCAGAATTGATGCCCTGCGGGAACGGTTCCAGACAGGGGATAAACAATAATCTGGCGATGGCCGATAGGGCTGCGATAACAGTGCCGGGACATGTCTGACTGTGTCAGGAACCCTTTCAATGGACCAAAAAAATGAAAATGCCGGAGTGTCGATGCATTCCGGCATTTTGATCATTCAGGTATGTTAAAATTTTAACAATTCTTCTCCTGTTGGATAGGGACAACAATAACGTAGAACAACACGATCGAAAATTCTGACTCTCTCGCCTCTTTGATTGGTCTTACCATGAAGATAACGACGGTCATTGTGGAACTGTTTGAGTGGAGAAGAATGACAACACAGAGCGCGATGTGAAAGCAGAGTAAACAGGCTGAATGGGGGATTCTTGACTTAACAGGCGTGGAGACGTAAAATGACGAGGCTGGGTACGTGTTGATATCTGTTGATGGCGAACCTGAAAAGGAGGGGGTCCGGTGCCTTGCACCGGTTTGCCAAACAGTGTCCCTTATCAGTCATACGGTGCCGAAAGCCAAAGCAACATTCAAGGAGGCAGTTTCGGATGGAGAAGAGGGTAGCGGTCGGTACAGAACTCTTTGATGAGTTTATTCAGGAAAATGGATACTACGTCGATAAAACGGAACTGATTTATGAGCTTGTTGAAAAGACACGAAACAAGGTGACTCTTTTCACCCGCCCCCGCCGATTTGGGAAAACACTCACTGTTAGCATGATGGAGACATTTTTTGATATAAGGCGCGACAGCCGGGAACTGTTTACAGGGCTTGATATACTGAAAAATCATCCTGAGTTTTGCGAGAAATGGATGAATCAGTA
>JAFUBF010000396.1 GCA_017460325.1 Clostridia bacterium
TCAGATCGACGGACAGACCGTTTCGCACATCGTTCTTTCCCCGCTCACCGGCCGTACGCATCAGCTCCGGGTCCATATGCACTATCTGGGCTGTCCGATTCTGGGTGATGTGCGCTACCGCACTCCCGCCTCCACGCTCTTCCAGGAAAAGTACTGCATTCCCACCCTGCAGCTGAATGCATTCCGGCTTTCCTTTATGCATCCGTTCCTGAAGCGGACCGTGGACATCCGTTCCCGGCCCCTCAGCAACCCCTTCTGGTACGATCCGGCCACGGCCTTTGACGATTTTGAAGCGCGTTCTCTCTGGTAACTATGGGCGGGAACCGAGCCCGTTTCGGGCTATCTGATAAAGCCGGATAAACGTTTCCGGAGAGCGATGGAGGAGCCACGCCTGGAGACGCAGGAGCGGGGACCGGGTCAGACCGGTCAGCTCCCGAATCTCATCGCGGTGGGCCCGGATAAACCCGATGGCCTCCCCTCGGACCTGTCCCTCAAGCCCATAAGCGGCAATGTTTTTCCCGAAGCTGAGGGCAATTCGGGCAATCCGTTCATTGAGGAGGGCAGCGGCCTCCGTCGGATGGCTTTCGTTAAATTCCCGCAGACCCCTGCATACCTGAAGGTAGCAGTCACACCACTGAATGTCTTTTCTGAATCCGCGCATGATGCTCCCCTCCCGCTGGCGGTAGAGGAGCAGTTTTTTTGGTACACACGCCACCCTTGGAGCCAGCAAAAGGGCCGGCGTGGTGAACAGTTCGTCCTCAAACAGGAGCCCTTCCGGCATCCGCAGCCCGTGCCGCTCAAGAAAAGACCGCCGGTACAGGCACTGCCACACCATGGGTTCATAGCTGCCCTGGCTGCTTTCCGACATGAAGAGGGCCGTGCCCGGACAGGGACCCTCACCGGTGACATTCGGACCGTCGGTCTGCTTCTCTGTTTTGTCCTGATAATAGGCAAAGGATCCTTTGATAATGTCAAGGCTCTGCTCCTTTGCCCGGGTGGCCAGCGCCAGAATATTTTCCGGAACCGGGATGTCATCACTGTCAAGGAAAAAGACGTATTCCCCGGTTGCCGCGTCCAGTCCGGTGTTTCGGGCTGCCGACAGACCGCCATTCGTTTTTCGGAGGATGATTCGGGCATTTCGCTGTTCCCGGCAGTACTTTGCGGCAATTTCGGCCGAGCGATCCTGTCCGCAGTCATCCACCAGCAGGATTTCGCAGGACGTTTCCGGAAGCTGCCCAAGCGGCTCCAGGCACTGCCCGATATACTTTTCCACCCCATAAAACGGAATCACCAGACTCAGCAGCATTGAACCCCTCCATACTTGCAACAACCGGCCTTTTGTGCGATAATAATTCCGTTGCAGTATATCACACTTTTTTGGATGGAGGAAGAGCATGATCAGCGTGATCGTCATCGGACGAAATGAGGGAGCCAGGCTGGATCGCTGTTTATCGAGCGTGGAAAAGGCGCTCTGGCAGATTCCGCATGAAATCATCTATGTGGATTCAGCCTCCAGTGACAACAGCCTCGAACTGGCCCGTGCCCATTCAGCCCGCTGTCTGCTCGTCAATGACCCCTCGCCTACCGCCGGCCTCGGCCGCTATATCGGCGCAGAACAGGCCAGGTATGAATGGTGTCTCTTCCTGGATGGCGACATGGAACTGGACCCGCTCTTCCCCCGCTATGCCATGGCCAAGGGAGACGCAGCCCGTGCGGATGCCGTGACCGGACTCCGTCACGACCTTTATTACCGGGGCGATGAGCTGACCGGTGAAAACCGGAATTATTACCAGTGTGAAAAGGCCCGGCCGGCCCCGGAGTTCGGCGGTGCTCTCATGATTCGCCGCGAGGCACTTCAAAAGGCGGGCGGCTGGAGCCCGGATACGGTGGCCTGCGAGGAGGAAGAGCTGCACAGCCGCCTGCTGGGGCAAAAGCAGCTGGTCCTGGAAATTCCGGATCCCATGATCCGGCACACCGACTGTGTGACGGAAAACCGGTCACTGCTGAACATTGTCCTCAATCCCCGCCAGCTGGGCCAGGGCGAGGCCTTCCGGTGTGCCATGGCCAAAGGCAGTGCCGGGGCCTATATCCGTTTTCACCGGATGACCTTCCTGTTTTTCCTGCTTGACTGGATCGCTCTGTTTCTCCTGCTTTTCCTCAGGCCCTGGGGTGCTCCGGCACTTTGTCTGCTGGAAACATTCCAGCTCGGTTATTTCCTTGCACGGAAAGTTCCGCGGCGCTTTGTGTCGCAGAAACTGTTTTTCCCGTATTTCATTCTCGGACTGTTCACCTATCACGTTCGTGACCGTTCATTCCGGGATGTGACAAACGAGGTGACCACATGAAAATCTCCTTTGTTGTGGTCGCATACAATGCCGCTGCTTCCCTTCCGTCCCTGTTTAAGGACCTCCTGCATCAGGATTATCCTCACAATCTGGTTGAGGTCCTCCTGGTGGACTCCGGCTCCGGAGATAACACGAAAGCGGTGATGGAGGACTTTGCCCGAACCTCCGGCTTTACGGTCCGGATTCTGGATAACCCGAAGCGCTGGCTGGCCCCCGGCTGTAACGTGGCGCTCTCCGTGGCCACGGGCGAGGCGGTGATTCGTCTGGATGCCCACGCCCACATTCCCCCCGACTTTCTCAGCAGCAGTGTGGCTGCGCTGGCAGGCCGGGACATCGTGGGGGGCGCCGTTCTCAGTACCGCCCCCTCAAACTGGCGGGAAGCGGTTTTCCGCGCCCTGGATACCTCCCGTTTCTGCGGCGGGGCGGCCTCGTTCCGCAATACCGGCAGGGCCCGGGAGGTCAAATCCCTGGCCTATGAACTGTGCCGGACTTCCGTCTATGTGAAAGTCGGACCGTATGATGAACGCCTTCAGCGGACAGAGGATAACGATATGCATTACCGGATGCGCAGAGCCGGCTTTCATCTGTATTTCGATCCCACCATCATTTCCTGGCACACGGCCAGAAAATCGCTTTCCGGACAGCTTTCGCAGAAATGGGGAAACGGCGTGTGGATCGGGCGGACCCTTTACATCCAGCCCGGCTGCTTTGAAATTCACCACCTGATTCCCATGCTCTTTACCCTCGTCTTCGTCTTTCTTCTGTTTTTTGCCCTGTACCGGCCGCTTCCGCTTGTATGCCTGTGCCTGTTCTACCTGCTCTTTGACCTGATCTTTGCCGCTGAGGCCGCAAAGGAATCCCCGGTGGGTAAAATTCCCGTCTTCCTTTTCACCCCGTTCCTCTTTCCCCTGGTTCACTTTACATACGGCTTTGGCACCATCTTCGGGCTGATGACCCCTGTTGGAGGATCACCACATGCAATGGATTCAGGACCTGACTGATTTTATCTTCCTTTCGGATCCCCCGCAGCAAGCCGATCTCCTGTTTTTGCCTGGAAACGGACATGCGGAGCCCGCCGAATATGCTGCAAAGCTCTACCTGCAGGGATGGATTCCCCGGATTCTGCCCTCCGGCCGGTACAGTATCCGCCGGGGTGCCTTTTCCGGGCAGACCTCCGGCACACGGATCTATTCCGGGTCCTTTGAAACCGAATGGGCATTTATGCACCACATCCTCCTTGAAAACGGCGTCCCCGATTCCGCCATTCTGCGGGAGGATCAGGCCACATACACCTATGAAAACGCCCTTCGTTCCCGGGCGCTGACCAATGCTCTGGGGCTCACTGTCCGCAAAGCGCTCCTGGTCTGTCAGCCCATGCATGCAAGGCGAGCCAGGACCTACTATGAACTGGCCTTCCCTGAAACAGAGATTCTGGTCTGCCCGGCTCCCGGCATGGACATAACGCGGGAGAACTGGCTGAGCACCGAAGAGGGCATCCACAAGGTCCTTGGGGAGGTCGAGCGGTGCGGCAATCAGTTTCACGAGATTCTCTGCCGGCATCAGGGAATTTCGATGACCCTTGTCCATTCTATCCCTTGAGTCCCGGACATTGGGTGCCGAAAGAGGGAACCCATGAATCAACCGGTGCCGAAAACCAAAGTAACACTAAAAGAGGGTACAGCCTAGCTGTACCCTCTTCATCATACGCCTGCACTCAGTGCCGGCGAAAACTGTTCAGTTCATTATATCAGAAACGCTCTGCCTTGATCGCAGCATAGCACTCGCTGCAATAAATGGGGCGATCATTCTTCGGAATGAAGGGAACACGGGTCGGAGCGCCGCACTTTGCGCAGGTCGTCTCAAACATCTCGCGCTGCTGAGACTCACCATTCGCCTGGCGGGCGTTCTTACGGGCAATGCGGCAGGCCTTGCAGCGGGTGGGCTCATTCTCGAAGCCCTTCTCTGCGTAGAACTGCTGTTCACCGGCAGTGAACACAAATTCCTGGCCACAGTCTTTACAAACCAGAGTCTTGTCCTGATACATGGGTTTTTGTCCTCCAAGGTAAAAAAGAAATTAATAAAAAGACTTGATAGACATCGGCTGACCTGGTCTTTGCCCCCA
>JAFUBF010000397.1 GCA_017460325.1 Clostridia bacterium
CCGGTTTGGAACGCCGGGGGTCGGCTGTCTGCTTGTCGGGAAACCGACAAGCATAGCAATTATAGAGTATGCCGTCAGGCATACGAAGCCCCCACCTCGCGTGAGCAGGTGGCGGGTAGTTCACCGGCTGCGCCTCTGCTTCATGGGAAAAGGCGGTTCCGGTGGAACCGCCTTTCTGTTTCGTTTGAAAGGGATCTGACTCCGGAGTCCGGAAGCAGGATTTACTCTTTCTCCAGAATAATATTCACATCACTGAATTTGTCCAGCGTATGATAGGTTTCCGCCTCTTTCTGATATCCGGCAGGAACCTTCAGTACATGCACATCATAGACAACACCCTCGGGCATATTGAAGGTCGCAATCCCCTCTTCATCCGTTTTACCGAGTGTGCAGGTCTTTTCATCGCAGAACTGAATGACCGCACCTTTGACGGGGCCCTCCTTGTCACGGACAATTACACGATAGGCATTTGCATCGTTTCCTGCTGCGTCCGCGCCTTCAATGGGAGCAACTTCCTCGCCGCCCAGCAGCTTATCAATGGTCGGCTCATACTGATCAACCGCAGCTCCCTCGATGGGGTATGTCAGAATCGTTCCTTCGCTGTCAACAAAAAACGTTGTCGGGTAGGCCTGAACGTTTACAAGAAGCGAATCCGTAATCGGCAGAATCACATTGGGATACGTAACCCCGTTAGACGCGAGAATATCTTTTGCTTCCGCAATAGTCGACGCGTCATAATCATACTCATTCTCCAGGCCGACAATTCCGCATCCTTTTTCCTGCAGACGCTTATGCAACTCAGCCAGTTCGCTCATCTCGCCGGTGCAGTTTCCGCACCAGGTGCCCCAGAGATTAACCATGGTCACCTTATTGTCGGCAAAGAGTTCCTGGCTTGTCACGGTATTTCCATCAAGGTCCTGCGTTGTAAAGCTGAGCCTCAATCCGACATACCCGGCAGCATTATCAACCGGCGAGAAGAACGTGGCATTCTTCACATCACCAACGAATTCCTTCCGGACATCTTCCAGCTCCATTTCATACCCGGCCTTCAGCTTTTCAACGTCCTCACCCTCGAAATAGTTGAGGTAGGTATCCGAAACGGTCGGAACATACCAGTACGTATATCCATTGGCAGAGGCGATCTCTTCAGGGGCCGAGGTAGGTTCGGACGCAAGGAAAGGTTTGACATCTTCATATGTTCCATTCGTCACAAAAACCTGGGCTGATACAGAGAACAGATCCCGAACCTGCTGAATTTCCTCCTCAGTCAAATTGTCGATCCTAGCCTCCAGCTGCAGATAAGTCTCATGCGGAAGCGGAAAAAACTCCAGCGCAACACATGCCACGTAGGGATTACGATTTAAGATTCCCATTTCAAGAGGTGTAGCAAATCCGTTTTCAGTCCGATACACATCCGGCGTCCTCATGCCAAGACCAAGTGTTTCCAGTACCACATCAACCATCTCGCCTTCTGCAACTGCCAGAGCTGCAGACATAAGCATCACGACCATAAGTACGATTGAAAGAAACTTTTTCATTTACTCCATCCTTTCAGTATTGTTTCCTTTATGCATAACCACGCATACGAATTATACCACTCGACTTGTGTTTTTAGCAACATCCTGTTCGTGTTTTCATCCATACGGCCACCCGACACAAACAGGCGTCAGCTTTCAGTACCCGGGGCTTTTTCTGTTTCTCAAATCCACTCAGACACCGGCCCGTTGCCCGCATTTTTGGCCGCAGCCGGATATCTGGTTTCATTTCGTTTCGTTCCCTTCGTGACAGTCAGATACAGATATTTGCCCAATCAGCCTTCGTATCCTGGCCTTTCGGCCCCGTTACCGGTTCGATCCCTCAGTCCGCGACACACGGACGCAAGCGTCCGGCCCATTCAGTATTCGTATCCTGGTCTTTCGGCTCCGTTACCGGTTCGATCCCGCCCAGGGATATAAAAGTCCGGACCGATTTCGGTCCGGAACCATTCTGTGGGAAAACGGTTATCTGTCGTGAAGGAGTTCCACCAGACGGGCGCTTCCTGCCTCATGCAGGCTATCCAGCCAGGCGTTCCAGTGTTCATCATCCAGTGGGACCTCGCCCGTAATGAACCGGGCCAGTCCTGTATCCACCAGCGCTCCAAGACGGGTGCAGATCTCCGATACCTCTGTGGTGATGCTCGCAGGAAGGAAGTAATTCCGGAGAACCCGTTCACTGCAGGCATGCACCCTCTCGCTCTCCGCAAACACGTGCCGGTCCTCTTCGCTGTTGACCGCCTCTATAATGCGGTCCGGAAACAGTCCGGGAACCGTGGTGCCGGTATAGATGATTTTGTTAGCCCGAACCGCTTCAATTTCGCTGCTCTCCTGCAGCTTATACTCCCAGTAACCCTCCGCATTATATACGTATTCCTCGCCCTCAATGCCGACATAGGCCAGTGCTGCACCTTTCTCTGTATAGAGTGCGTCCACCCAGCGAAGCGCCGCATCCGGGTCCTTACAGCTGGCCGTAACCGCAAACGTGCCGGTCCAGAGTTCTCCCAGGAGATCCCGCCAGCGTACTTTCCCGTTTTCATCGGGCAGCAGGAGTGCCCGGTAATGACTCACCTCATCTGCATCCACGGCAGTATACGGTGTAACCGTCAGGAGCATTCCGCTGGTATTTGTCTGTTTTTTGTCCGAATTCTGATTGGACGCGGTGGTTATGCTCAGTGCCGTATGTGTCGCGGTGAACGCATCCGGCCGCATGAGCCCGAGATCGTACCAGTTTTTCACGGTCTCCGCAAAGCGGCGGTAACCGGCCTGATCCGGCGCAAAAACCAGTTCCCCGTCTCCGTTCCGGCACACATGATAATCATCCGCCACAATGCCGAAATAGGGCAAAAGCCACCTGAGTTCATATACGCCCACCAGATCCAGCGCGTGTTCATCCTTCTTGCCGTTTCCGTTGGGGTCTTTCTCGGCAATGGCCCTGAAAGCTTCCGTCAGTTCATCCAGGCTCTCCGGGAAAGCGACGCCCAGACTTTCCAGCCAGGCCGCGTTCAGCCAGGCACAGACCTGACGTTCGTGGAGATTGATCAGCGGCAGGGAGGCAATCCGGCCATCCTCCAGCGCAATCTGTTCACGCCATTCCGGATGCTCCGCAAGGAGTGCGGAAAGGTTGGGCATGTCTTTCTCAATCAGCGGCGCCAGATCCAGTACCGCACCGCTGTCAATCAGGCTGATTTCCTGCTGACGGGTCAGGGATGCCTTAAACAGGATGTCCGCCTGCGGCTCCCCTGCCATCGTCTTCGCAAGCAGTGCCTGATAATCCTTTTCCTCCGTTACGGCATGTCCGGTAACCTCTACACCGGTCAGTTCCGCCATACGGGGAAAAAAGGCATTGGTCTCCCATGACCGCAGGACAGTTTCCGTATCGTAACCGGTGGCCAGAAGAGGCTCCGCCAGCACAGTCCCGCAAAGCAGGAGACAGAGAAGCAGAATCCCCCCAACAAATCGTACCATGGTATACCTCCAATGATTTCTTGTATCCCTTCCTGCAGAAGCTGCAGGCGAAAATGCATCCATTATCTGCCCAGTTTTTTCCGGATCCGAACCGCTCCCTCTGTCAGGAGCACCCGCTCCCGTGCATTCATCCCGAAGCGGTACACACTGAGCGTAAACAATGCCGCATACGGCAGTGCAAACAGAAGAACACCCATATATCCGGTTATCGGGATATTCATCACCACGATGATTCCCAGGATAACCGGCGGCAACATGGAGGGAACGATCGAGAGAATGCTCCTCCAGAACTGTTTCATATCCAGTCCGATATGGGTATGGTAGTACCAGTTCATGACCAGTCCGTTACCGATGAGCAGCGCGATGGCCGTTCCCATGGCACATCCGATGCCGCCGTAGGCAATACCCAGAGGAATGCTGATGGCCACATTGCCCACCGCCATGCAGATATAGACAATGGAGCGGAACTGATGCATGTTCTTTGCCCGCTGAATCTCAATGCCCAGGTTCTGGATCAGCGGAATCGTCACGGGGACCATCAGGAGGAGGGCAATGACAAAGGCATCCCCGTACTCCGGCCCGCCCCAGGCGATAATGAACGGACGTCCGACAAAAATGAACCCGGTCAGAACCAGCATCAGCAGCATAAACTGAATCCGGCCAACCCGGATAAACAGGTCCGTCAGCTGTCGGTCCGGATTTTCCTCCGTCGCCACAATCCGGTTAATCTGCGGGGTAAACACGCCGGAAATGGAGGTTGAAATGGTCAGATAATACCGGTGAAGCTGCGAACCGACGCCGTAGATGGCCGTGGCCACCGTTCCGGAAACGATTCCGAGAATGGTGGTGTCCACCGTCCAGTTCACCTGATCGATGATCATGTTGAGGAAAATGAAAAAGGAGAATCCGGCCATCTCCCGCAGCAGTGCGAAATCAAAGTTCCCGAACGTCATCCGCATTCCCAGCTTCCGCCGGCAGTAGATGTAACTGCTCAGGTCCGTTACGGCACTGAGGAGAACCG
>JAFUBF010000398.1 GCA_017460325.1 Clostridia bacterium
TAATCCGGCTCATCCCGGGTCGTGCGCCGAAACTCGGGAATACCGGTCGCCTCGGAAAACGCGATCCAGATTTCCGGAACAAGAACTCCTTCTAAATCCAGACAGACAATGTTCATGTTGTGGTTGCAGGCAGAGCCTGCGCCTCCTTTCGAGTCATGGGGATCAGGTGATTATATCCGGTCATCCGGACGGTTCAGCATTATAACACACAGAAACAGGGAAACGGAATAGGAAATTTCGCCGTGGCTGGGTGGAAAATGCCCGGCATCGCGGGAAAATGAACCGATCAGTCGGAAAGGCTGCTGTGGGATTTCCTCTCCTGATGACGGGAGTGGGTAAAGTCTGCACCGGTTTGTCTAACAATGCCTCATATCAGTCATACGGTGCCGAAAGCCGAAGCAACATCAGATGAGTGGGCAGAGTCTGCACCGGTGTGTCAGACAACGTCTCATGTCAGCTGTACAGCGTCGAAAGCCAAAACAATGTTAAAAGGAAGACCCCGCGGTGAAAAGACGGGGCAAGGGCCGTATACATGGCGGGTTTTGCCTGCTGCGGAAAGGAACTTGATTTTCCGCAGCGGAACGCGTATACTCCAAAGCAGAACGATGACGGACATTGCCCATTCAGAAAAGAACATGGATGTTCCGGACGGGAACCGGGTGGGGCCCGGTCCGGCTTTGGAAGGCTTCATGAGGGGAGGTGAACGACAGTACATGGAAAAAACGATTCATACCGAAGAGAAAAAGCAATGGATGGTTTATCTGATTCTCTGTATCGCCGGTGTGCTGATCAACTATGTTGCTGCGCAGCTGGCGGACTCTTTCCGCTGGCCGGTGTACCTTGATTGCATCGGGACCGTTCTGGCGGCAGCACTGGGCGGCATGATTCCGGGGGTTATTGTCGGCTTTCTGACCAATCTGTTCAACAGTATCTTTGACAGCGTGGCGGCCTATTACAGCTTTATCAGCGTCCTCCTTGCTCTGGCGGCAGCGATCCTGAGCGAACGGGGATGGCTCAGGCGTTTTCCGCATGTGCTGCTGTCGATTGTGATTTTCGCCCTGATCGGGGGTGGACTGGGCAGTATCCTGACCTGGTTCATGAACGGGGCGAATATGGGAGAGGATATCTCAAGTCCGCTGGTCCTGAAACTGTATCAGTCGGGACAGATGAGCCCTTTCCTTTCTCAGCTGACGGCGGATTTACTGATTGATCTCCTTGATAAGGCAATCACGACGGGAATTGTCGTCCTGGTCTGTACCCTGCTGCCGGCCACGCTCAGGGAACGTTTCCGATTTGATCTGTTCTCGGACAGGGAGGCGGAACGTGTCCGGACGAGAAGGTTTTCGCTCCGCACAGAGGTGCTGGTCATGATCTCCGTGATCGTGGTCTTCATTACGGCGGTGGTGACCTCCATCAGTCTGTCCCTGTATCGCAGTACACTGATTGATGAAGAGGGAAAAATGGCGTGGGGCGTTGCCCGAACGGCGGCCAGCAACCTGGATGCGGATAAGGTGGATGCCTATATCACGGAAGGACGGGCAAATCCGGATTACGGGAACGTTTCGGCTGCTTTCCGGAATATTGCCGGCAGTTCTCTGGATATTTCCTACGTTTACGCATACCGGATTCTGGAGGACGGTTGCCATGTGGTGGTTGACCCGGATACGGATGAGGGACCGGGGACGGACCCCGGGGTGGTTATTCCTTTTGATCAGGCCTTTCTTCCCTATGTGCCCGGGCTCCTGAAAGGGGAACAGGTCGGGCCGATTATCTCAGATGAACGGTATGGCTGGCTGCTGACCGTCTATTATCCGGTCATGGACAGCCAGGGCAGATACCAGTGCCATATCGGCGTGGACATCTCTATGCAGCGTCTGCGTGTAAGTGAAATGAAATTTCTGACCCGGGTTCTGTCGATGTTCCTCGGTTTCTTTACCCTGATCATCGTGCTTTCCATGGCCGTGGCAGATGCGGGACTGGTCCGGCCGATTAACGCCATTGTCCGTGCGGCAAGGGTGGATGCGGCTGATCCGGCAACCCACGAAAAAGTGCTGGCAAGGCTGCGGAATCTGGATATTACAACCGGAGATGAAATCGAAACCCTGTATGAGGCCATTACGGAGTCGACCGGGAAAATCGTCACCTATGCAGAGGATGTGGAAAAGAAGAACCGGAAGATTGCCCGCCTTCAGAACGGACTTGTCATCACGCTGGCGGAAATGGTGGAGAGCAGGGACAAGTGCACGGGCAATCATATCAAGAACACAGCTTCCTATGTCCGCATCATCATGGAAAAGATGCTGGAACTGGGCATGTATCCGGGCGTGATGAGCCGGGAATATATCGAGGAAGTGGTGGGCGCGGCACCGCTGCATGACATTGGCAAGATTCACATTCCGGACCATATCCTGAACAAGCCCGGGAAACTTCTGGATGATGAATATGAGATGATGAAAACCCACTCATCCATTGGCGGGGACATCATTGAACACATGATGGATATGGTCAATGATGATACCGGATATCTGAAGGAGGCACACAACCTGACCATGTCCCATCATGAGCGGTGGGATGGAAAGGGATATCCGAGTCATCTGGCAGGTGAACATATTCCGCTCTCGGCCAGAATCATGGCAGTGGCGGACGTGTTTGATGCGCTGGTCTCCAGGCGGAGTTACAAGCCCGGATTCCCGTTTGAAAAAGCGGTGGACATCATTCGGGAAGGCGCCGGAACGCAATTTGATCCGCAGGTCGTGAAGGTCTTCCTGATGTGCCTGGACAAGGTGCGTAAGGTATCAGAGGAAGCGACGGTGCGAAATGAATGGGAGTACTGAAAAGAGCACTGCTCAGGACTGAGGGGATGCGCACAGGCGCATCCCTTTTCA
>JAFUBF010000030.1 GCA_017460325.1 Clostridia bacterium
AAAACTGTATTACGTATGCGGGATGCTGAACTATGTCCTGGTAGATCATGGGCAGCGGTTCGGCATCCGCCATGTATTCGGGATCACTGCCCAGATGCTGCAGGAGTACTTTGATTATTATGCATCTGGCAGGAAGGCGGATGGCGCTTACCGGGGCCGTGACAGCATCCTCAAATGCATCAGTGCCGTGACAGCGTTCATGGCGAACCTTGTGTGGAAGTTCGGGGGATTTATGAAGATCACCCGGCAGGACCTTTACCGGGATGAGGTCGCCTACGACAGGAATGGCCGACGTTATCACAAAGCTGTGCCGGTATTCCAGACTGTGGGGATGCCGGTCAGGAAACGGATTTTCCGGGACATCCCGTACAGGATTTTTGAGATCCTCATTCCAATGGCGTTCCGTTATGCCAGGGACATTGCTTTCGGACTCTGCCTGCAGGCGTTTGCCGGACTCCGTGCCGGAGAGGTCTGCAGCGTCAGGCAGGAATGCAGCCCTCTCGGAAAGGGGATCGTTTTCACGGAGGTAGCCGGGCATGTCGTAAAGGCGGAAATCGATGTGGAACAGGAGATCCGGATCCGGGACGATGACGTGGAGGTTGGAATGATCAAGAAAGAACGCCGTCAGTGCGTATACCCGGCATTCCTGGGGGCTTTCTGCAAGGCGTATGAACTGCATAAGGAGTATCTTTCCGGCCGTACGTTCGACAAGGATTACTGTCCCATGTTCATCAACAGGAACGGGGAGGCGCTGACATATGAGTCCTACCGCACAAGGTTCCACGACCTCATCAACAACCACCTGAGGCCATATCTCATTCAGAGTGCCGATCCGGAGCTGAGGCTGTACGGGCAGCTTTTGTATGAAAACCAGCTCGGGACGCACGCACTCCGCCACTGGTTCACGGTGCAGCTCGTCCTCCGCGGCGAAGACATCGGGGCGATCCAGCACTGGCGCGGTGACAGCAGCCCGGACAGCGCATTTGAGTATCTGCAGAACAAGGGCGACCTTACCCGGGAACTGAAGGCGGCGGGTGACCGGCTCGTCGAACTGCTCATATCGGAATGGGAGGGAAACGATGGCGGCACTGTTTGATGAGGTTCAGAAGGACGCAGAAAGAACAGGGTCGAAGTACCGGGACATCTGCCGGTGCCGCGACGACCTCCTGGGGTTCCTTGACAGGAACGCATGGTTTGGCCAGGTGCCTGAAGGTACTGGCCGGGAAACTGCGGTCCCTGATTATGAATGTATGCGCGATGAGATCTGCCTATGGCTGGCAGGCTATCAGAAATCACCGCGGGAAAAGATGGAACTTTTGCTGGGGCAGTTCCGGGACAGCCTGCCGGAGACTTGTGCTCTGTATCAGGAGTTCGCTGAAAAGGAGGGTATAGCGGATAAGCCCGGCGGATGGAAAATCCTGGATTTTATCTTGTCGTCCTGTGACCGGGAACTCCGCCTGTACAGTCAGGCTGAGCTGGACCACGTCATGGAGGAGACGAAGGAAAGACTTCCGGTGGGCAGCGCGAGGGTGCTGGCAAAGTTTATATCGGAAGAGATCCGGGACGGGCAGTACTGTTATGAGATCCATTCCCGGCGGCAGAAGGAATTAAAAAAAGACGCTTATTCGCTACGGGATTTCAGCATAATGGCGTACTGCGTGTTCAACCCGGATTCATGGGAGGAGAACGGGCTGGTCGAAAAAGCGCTCTCTTCCCGGAAGAACGCAAACCTGTGGCTCTTCACGGCGCTCCATTTCTTTGGCGCCATCCGGCAGTCGGATCTTGTACGGTTCCCGGTTCCGTCACTGCCCTGCCCGAAGAAAGAGCTGAAGGCAAGGATAGAGGATGGGACGTACCGGGATGAAGATGCCCGCGGCGTGTCGGAGGAGCTTGTACTCAGGATGAAATATCAGCCCATGCATCCATCCAAAACATCAAGGTACCGGGGTATCCCGGAACTGAAGTTTTATCTGCCGGAATCCATGAAAACAGCCATGGGATGGATCCTTTCCATCCGGTTGATACATCACCGGGACGGCGAACCTCTGGTGGAACCGGTGCAGGATCTTGTGAGCGGGAAGAGATTTTTTGGGGAGGCTTTTGCTGACGCACTGGGGAACCGGCGTTTCCAGACCAGGCGTGCGAACAAGGCATATATGCAGGGAATTGAACTGGTAACGGAGGATGTGCCGGGCAGGCCGAAGGGATATATGCTGGCGGCACTCGCCCGGAGCCATAAGGGCGGGATTGGATCGCTCCCGGAAATGACGGATATCTATCTTAAGGACGCTGCCTTTTCCGGCTATAAGCCCGAATTCATCCTCCGGGAAATGTTTGAAAGGGGCATCTTCGGCTTTATACCGGCCATGATGCTGGAGAGGTATGCCGGGGAAGGATACAGGAAGCTGGACGTTTCCCGCCAGACGGATCTGATCCGGAGCCTTGGGATGGATGCCCTGCAGATCGAGGAGGTGGCGCTGCTTGTGGAAACGGCCCTGGAAAGGTCCAGGGAGGTTGTTGCCGACATTCCCGCAGATGGGCTCGGGATAGCATTGCAGAGGATCGCAAGCGGGGCGGCAGCTTCGCGTCAGAAAGAGACACTCTGTCTCAGGGTGGCTGCAGGCCTTCCCTGTGCAGACGCACTCCGTGGAGGCTGTATCGGCTGCGGCTATGAGGTTTATACGAAAGCGGCATTTCACCTGCTGATAAAGGAATACGTAAGGGTCAGCCGGTTAAAAAAAGATGCGCGGGGGACTGAAAAGATAAGGATGCAAAACCTGTTGCTGCAGGGAATACTGCCGGCGGTCGGGGAAATGGTGTCAAGTCTGCCCCTGCTGTATCCGGGCGCGGAAACAGGGATGCTTTTGGAGATGATGGAAAGGGGGATGCGGGATGCGGATGGTGGCAGAATTACAGGATTTTGAAGGCTATACGAAAGTATTCCTTTTCCGGGAGCTTGATGCTGATACCAGGGAAAAAGCGGAGCAGAGATTTGCGGAATACAAAGACCGTGGTGTGATCATGGAGGGCAGTTTTGAAGATGATGCCTGGCTGGTGTCAGACGAAGTCCGGCACCGGCGCATACGGTTTATGCCGGCTGAAGGAGATATCCGCGACTGGACGGGATGTACAGGGAGCTGCTACTGCGGCTACGTCCGGGCGTATGCCGTTTTACTGCTGGGATGCCTGAACGTGAATACGATCGCAGAGATCAGTAAATCCCTGATCCGGCTTGGCTGCGCGTCTTTTGAAGATGCATGCATGTGGGATGTTTACACGCTCCATGCGCTCCAGTTCCTTGGGATGATCCCGGGTTCTCCCGGGTACGTCGGCCCGGTCATGGAAAAGATAGAAGAAAACCGTACCCTGGACGGATGGCGGAAGCATCCCAGGAAGCTTGCGGATTTCCGCTATTACCTGCGGTTCGGCCGGTGCGTGAACGATTTCTGGAAAACGGCGGATGATACGGCAAGGGAATACTTCTTTCCCGTTTACCTCTGGTGGAACCTGACGAGTATCCTTCCGCTCCGGGCGACGGAGTTCCTTCTCCTGCCCAGAAAGTGCATAAGGACACAGGATGGGAAATGGATCCTGACTGTCCGCAGGACAAGGCTGAAAAAGGGGAGGCGCAAGGTGGGATATACGATTGATGCGGATTACGAATGCCATGATTATGAGATCCCCGGATGGATGGCTTCGGAGATCCTGACGTATAAGGAAAACTGTACGGAAAACAGCAAACATCCCCGGGACACGCTGTTTGTGCCGGAGCGGAAATCATCCCTGGGATATCTGACATATGACCAGATGAGGAGGCGGCTCATGGAATTCCGTGAGGCGGCTACAGGGAGGGCGGATTACCCGGTGAATCTCGGGGATACGCGGCATCTGGCAATGATCAGCCTGATTCTTTCCGGGGGATCCCCCGTGGTGTGCAGGGAACTGGCCGGGCATGAGAGCTTTGACATCAGTTCCAACTACTACGCAAACCTCTCAACGGTTGTGGAGAGCATTGTTTATGAGAAGCACAGGGAACACTGCGGGGAAGTTTCGCTGGAAGGGTCGCTGCGCCTGCGGGGTGCGGGACAGGGCGTGTTGACTGCGATGGATGGCGGTTCCTGCGACTTTGCCGGGATCCGTGAAGGCGATATCTCCGAGTGCATGAAGAGTTTCCGCGAAAGCGGGCATTTCGGCGATTGCATGAATTGCCATCATTTTTATCCGGAAAAACCCGGCCTGCGGCTCGTAATGAGGGAGGATTTCCGGAAGAGGGTCGATGATGACGGCATCTTCCTTATGGAAATGATCGAACAGGTGCGCCGGGGAAACGGGGCGCAGGAAGATATCATGTCAGTGCTTTTGAGGCTGCAGAACAGCAGCGCTGCATACAGGAAGGTCCTGGAACGGGATCTGGAAGGGAGACACGATGGCAAGGCCGAAAAAAACAGATGAAACGCTGCTGGTCAGCGTACTGGAGAAATACTATGCGGAAGAAGCGTGCGGGAATGCCGGCGCGATACGCTTTACGGATCTTGAGAAATATGCGGCACTTCAGGGAATCCAGGCGAAGGAGTACGAGTTCAGGAGGAACAGTGCCGTACGGAAAAGACTGGATGAGCTGAGGAAAATCGCAGAAAAACAGGAACCGCGGGCAGAGATGCTCGTTTATAAAGGTCTTGATGTAGAGGGACTGCTGCGGACCAGCAGGGATCTGTCGGAGCTGAAAAAGAAACTGGAGGACATTGATTCCTATTGGAAATCCGTATACGACAGCTGTTCAGAACTGATGGAGGATAACCGGATGCTGATCGCTAAAAAGGCTGACATTGAAAAACAGATGGCATTGCATCGCCGGGAAGCGATGCATACGGAAGCCCTTTATAAGGCATCGGAAAAAGAGAACAGGAATCTTCGCCGTGAAAACGCATATCTCCGGCAGATGATGGAAAAATACCTGTACCCGGATCTTGCCCGCCAGCTGATGTCTGAGGCACATCTTCCGGTAGACCGTCCCAGGAACGCGACGAAGAAGGCGTTGGATGAAATGATCGAAGGAAAGCAACCCCTGCCGTTCGATGGGATTCAGAAAGAAAAAATGCAGCCCCAATCGAGGGCTGAACAGCTGCTGGATGAAATGAGGAGGCAGGCCGGGGAATGAACCAGTATCCATTGATTAAAGGGAAGACGGATCTCAGAACGAGGTATCCCGACATCGCGGCGCAATGGGATGAAACGCGGAATGGGAATCTTACCCCGGAGGACGTCCAGCCGTCTTCCGGGAAAAAAGTATGGTGGGTTTGTTCCCTCGGGCATAGCTGGCAGGCTGTGATTTCAAGCAGGACAGCCGGGAAAGGCTGCCCTTACTGTGCCGGAAGAAAGGTGCTGCCCGGTTTTAATGATCTCCAAACAGCCGATCCGGAACTGGCGGCCCAGTGGAACTACGAGAAAAACAACTCTTTGCTGCCAACAGATGTAACGGGGATGAGCCATCGGAAAGTCTGGTGGACCGGTAGTTGCGGGCATATCTGGAGATCGAAGATAGCAAACCGCAGAAACGGGAACGGTTGCCCTTACTGCGCCGGGAGAAAGACCTTGGAAGGCTTTAATGATGCGAAGAGCAACTGCCCGGAACTGATGCCCGAATGGGATTATGAGAAGAATACGGTTTCACCGGAACAGGTGACGGCTGGATGTCAGAGGAAAATCTGGTGGAAATGCAGCCAGGGTCATTCCTGGGCGGCAAAACTGACGGACCGGCGGAATGGAACCGGCTGCCCTTATTGCAGCAACCGGAAGGTACTGCGTGGAGAGAATGATTTCGCTTCCATCCATTCGGAACTGCTTCAGGAATGGGATTATCGGAAGAACGGCGAACTTCGCCCGGACAGCATTACATACCAGTCGCGAAAGAAGGTGTGGTGGATCTGTGTAAAAGGGCATTCCTGGAAAGCTGAAATATTTCACAGAGTGAACGGCGGGACTGGATGTCCGGTCTGCGCACGCCTCAAAGACCGTCATCCGGTTAAGGCAGGCGAAACAGATCTGTTAACTGTCAGTCCGGAGCTTGCGTCCGAATGGGACTATGAGCGGAATGCAGGGCTTACACCAGAGCAGGTCAGGCCGTTTTCGACAAGAAGAGTATGGTGGGTCTGCGACCGGGGACACCATTGGCAGTGTACGATCCAGATCCGGCAGCGTGGAACCGGCTGTCCGTTCTGCGACGGAAGAATACACCGGCAGTCGAGGCTGATATGAAAGAAACAGAGCACGTAAAAAGGAGGCATTTATGCGAATGAGGATACGTTCTCCCACCTACTGAGGACAGATGACAACTGAATAAGGAACCAATGACAGAGAGTCTTTCGTATTCGACTTCGCCCGACAGAACGGCGGAGATTGCGGCGGCTCTCATTTTTTATCTCAAAACAAAACAAAAAACTAAGAAAGGAGAGAAACCCGACTCCTGAGATACGCATTCAGAAGCGACAAAACCAATGATATTTATGCGTTGGGTTCTGTCGGAAATGCGGAGAAACGACAAAACAAGCCGTTTCGGGGGTCTGGGTTTCGAGGCCGAATATGGCATTTTTCAACAGCGCAGTTGGTGTACTGCAGACTCTCGTAATTGCTCTTGGCGCAGGCCTCGGTATCTGGGGAGCCATCAACCTTCTGGAAGGGTATGGCAATGACAATCCGGGCGCGAAGTCGCAGGGCATGAAGCAGCTGATGGCGGGCGGCGGCGTTGCCCTGATCGGCACCACGCTGGTACCCCTGCTGTCCGGCCTGTTCGGCTGATCGGCCGGAAGCCGAAAAAAAGCAACCGGAGCGAAAGCTCTGCACCGAGCC
>JAFUBF010000399.1 GCA_017460325.1 Clostridia bacterium
CGCTGCACCGGTTTGCCCAATCATCTCATATAAGGCATACGACGCTGAAAGCTGAAGCAATATTCAAGGAGATCATCATGAACGAAGCAGAACGGAAAGTACTTTTTGCAGATCTCGACAGAGAACGGGCGGAGCATCCCCGGATTCAGCCGGAGAATATGCTCAAGTTTCTCTTTCAGGGAATTCTGGGACCGGGCCATCTGCTTGCCTCCCGGGCTGAAACGGTCCGCCGGATCCGGGCAGAAATCGGACAGGACCGGCCAGAATGCCGGGAGGACGCATTCATAAGCCCTGTGGGCCGGTATCTGCGTCTGTCTCTTCCTGCAGCCTGTGCGGCAGGGCTGGATGCGGACATGATTGCAGCCCTGATGATAGGGTCCGAGAGACCCTCGGACAGCCGCGAGGAAGTGATCCGGGCCTGCAACCTTTATGCGGACAGACTGCCCGGGGAACCGGGCGAGGCGCTGCGCAAACAGGCCCTTCGTCTCAGGGATCCGTCCTTCCTTCCGTCGCATTCGGAAATGTACCGGACAGCGTATGCCCCCTCTTACCGTCTCATCTCCCGCGCCTTTGAACCGCTTCTCCCGGTCACGGCCTATCTTGCCGGCCGGGTCCGCGAAGGGGGCATTATCGCCATAGATGGCCCCTGTGCCTCCGGAAAGTCGACCCTTGCAGATCAACTGGCCGCCATCCTGGGGGCAAAGGTGGTTCATACGGATGACTATGTGGTGCCGCACAGCCGAAAGACACCGGAACGGCTTGCCATCCCTGGCGGAAACTGTGACTCGGAGCGGCTGATTCAGGAGGTCCTGACGCCCTTTGCGGAGGGCAGAGAGGGATGCGTAAGACCCTATGACTGTCATGCAGATGCGCTGCTCCCGGGCAACCGGCTTGACCCGGGCGGCATCCTGATTCTCGAGGGCAGTTACAGCCTGTTGCCCGCTGTCCGGCAACTGACCCGGGCGTCCGTATTTGTCAGTGCCACCCTTGAAACCCGTCTCATGCGGCTGGCCGTGAGGGAAAGTCCGGAATCGCTTGAACGCTTTAAAACCCGGTGGATTCCGCTGGAGGAGGCGTATTTCGCAGCCTATGGGCTGCCGGATGCGGACTGCTTTGTGTACGAAACGAAATGAATGGTTCACATAAGAGCGTATTCCTGTTTTGATGAGGAGGTGTTTACATGCCGTTTGTCGTGCATTGCTTCAATCAGAAAACCAACACAACGTACTGCTATGAATGCGAAAATTACAAAGATCCGGAAACGGGAGCGTGGAAAAGTCGACGCAAGCTGCTTGGGAAACTGGATGAGAACGGGAAGATTGTTCCCACGGGAAAACGGGGGAGAAAACCGAAACCGGTGAGCGAACCGAATCCGGAAGTACGCGAAACAAAGGCGGCACTCCGGAAGGAAGTGGAGAGGGAAATTCGTGAAGAGGTGACAGCCGAATATCAGGGCAGGCTGCTGGCTCTGCAGGAAGAAAACATATCCCTGAAAGGGGAAAATGACAGATTATCTGCCACGTTGAATGCGCTTCTTCGCCAGTCAGAGGAGATGATGGGGACGATCCAAAACAGTCTTGGAGAGCGTCAGAAAAACACGACCTCTGACATACCGGATTAACGACAGCAGCCCGTACAACTGTGAAGACCATTGGCGGCAGGCAATGGTGCAGGCCTTAGCCGGATGAGACAGTGGAGGAAAACAAAACAGAGCCGACTGACAGGACCTGAGACTTATGTATCCTGACCTGGATGATCTGGTGTCAGTGGGAGTGCCATGACCCGGTTGAGCCTTTTTCTGCGAATCGTAATGCGAAAATCATAAGGAAAGCTGCAGATAGGATTGACAGGGCAGTTAGGGGAATGGTAGAATCTGCCTGCAACCGAGAAACCATGATAGAGGTGCGGTCATCATGAGTAATCCTGCTCACAGGGCCATTGGGGCAGGTGGAAAGGGATGACTGCCGAGGAATCTGTTCAGGGCCCGATGGACAGATATCCGGGGTAACGGAGAACATCCGTTACACTGTCGCATTTTTTAATGCGGAGCGCTGTCGACTGCATAGAGACTCTCCTTGGCAGACTGCGAAGGTCTGCGC
>JAFUBF010000400.1 GCA_017460325.1 Clostridia bacterium
GGCACGTCACCTGTATCCGAAAGTCCCCGAATACAGACAGGTAAATCCTTCCGCGGAACTCATCTGAACTTCTGTCCGTTCAGGGAAAGTCCCGCTTTTTCCATGACATACACCAGGACAGGAATCAGGATGATATGCAGGATAATCCCGGGAATGGCTGTGGTAATGGCTCCTGCAATAAAAAGTGACATGGTGAACTCGGTTTTGGCAATTCCTGCCAGAACCAGCCTGGCCAACCCCCATACAATTCGCCCGATGATCATGGAAAGAATCAGTGTCACATAAATTCCGCCTTTCCGTCCCGAAAAGAACCGATACAGAAAGCCTGAAAAGAAACCGTACGCCGCCAGTTCAAATGCCATACCGATCGCAGAAGGATAAAGCCTTGGCATGCCAAACAGAAAGGAACGCAGGATCGGCGCGATAAACCCGACGATCATTCCATGCATCGGACCGCAGAGAAATCCGCAGAGCAGCACCGGAATGTGCATGGGACAGAGCATCGCGCCAATCTGTGGAATCTGTCCGGTCAGAAACGGCAGTATCATGGCAATGGCCAGATACAGGGCGGAATACGTCATCCTGCGAATCTCAAGATCAGACATCTGTCGTCCCGTCATGTCTTCCTCCCGTTATCCGGATGATGTATTTCATGGCATCCTCAATAATCGTCTGAGATCCCTGCACTACACCGGCCACATAGGTGTCGCACAGGTTCATCGGAATCAGCACGCGATGCGCCAGGCTGGCGGCCACAGCATTGGCCATGGCCGGTGTGATTTCGCCGAGCATGGAATCCGCCATGGCAATGCCAAAGGGTCCCACGATGATATCCGCTTTCCTGCAGCCGACGATCACCGCATTTTCCCCGGTGGCAATATGATCCGCACACTCAGACCGCATCATATTGATCGAGGCCGTGCTGTTGGTTCCCACCGCTGTAATCTCCGCGTCCGGGCAGGCTTTTCGAATGCTTTCGATCAGCTTTTTCCCAAGCTTACCGCCCTGCCCGTCAATGACCAGAATCCTCATTCCCGTCCTCCATCCCGTCCGGAATAATAACCCAACACCAGATCCATGCCGCTTTCATCCCGAAGCATTCCAAGGGCTGCCGAAAGATCGACATCCTCAAACAGCTCCGGATAGGCCTGACTGGCCAGTATCAGTGCACCTGCGCATTCCGTGTAAGGGTTTTGGAGGACATCTTCGGAGAGCACCAGTAGGAGCCGGTTTCTGACTGCCGTAATCCCGTCAAACCCCTCACGCGTTCTGATTTCCTGCAGTATCCGGTCCGCTTCCGCATGCCCGAATCCGTTTTCGGCGAGGCCGGCGGAAACGATTTTCACGATCATGTCCGGGTTTTTCCGGACGATCCACCCGGCATCCACCACCAGGTCATTGTCTCTCAGGCGGGCCGAAACGCTGTACATTCCTGCTTTTGTAATCAACGCGTGCATCTGACTCGATTTATGAAGTGTAACATACTTTTCCGGCATTTCAAAATATCAAACTATTTTCTTACATTCAAAAAGCGATTCCGTTCGCTCCGCCAGCAACAGGCGGTAATACTCGAGCGCACTTTCTGCCGCGTCGCCCGTTTCCGTGGCACTGACTCTGTCCGATTCCTCGACAAAGGTCAGCTGCGTTGCACTTTTGTCCGCCTGTGCATTCAGCCGGGCAACCGAACTGAGCCCATCCGATGCATATTCAAAAAAACCACTGCCATCACCCGGGCTCTGGATGCGATGCGGTTCACCGGCACGGATATCCGCATTCGCTGCGGCATCGTATTCCCTGCGAGTGCTCTCCGGATTCTCCCGCGTTTCTGCATGTCCATCCGGTTCATCCGGCTGCCCGGACAGATCTGTTTCCTGTATTGGCTGAGTCTGTCCCCCATCCAGCTGTTCACTTCCCTGGGATGAATGGGCAGAATCATTTGGCAATAGTTCCTGTTTGTCCTGCTCACCCGCACCGGCACTCTGATGGCCCGGATGAACCCGCTGCCTGCATCCGCCCGTTCCCAGGAGTACAAGAGACAGAAGGAGACAAAGACAGGCTCTCCGGATTCCTCTTACCCTCATAAATGCAAACACTCCACCGTTCGAAGGCGAAACTGCTGCCGCCGATCCGCCTGTTCATACAAACGTCTTTCCGTATCTTCAAGGAGCTGTCCGACAATTGCACGCTGCTCCGAATCAATGGGATGCTCACTGTACACCGTTCGCTCCCAGATCACGGCCGCCTCATGGAAAGCCGTGGAAAACGCCGAATCCATCCCGGGCAGCAGGCGCATTCTGTACGGCGCATTCGCCCCCATATGCCCGGTTGCCCGCAGATAGGCGCAGACATGCCGGAACATGGCAGCAACTGCAATCCGGTTGTCCGGACTCTCAAACAGTTTTCGCCGTTCAAGGGTTATCTGTCGTCTCCGGTTCAGAAGGACAAAGGGAACAAAGGGAGCAATCAGGAGGAGGAGCATTCCCAGGAGCGGCAGAACCAGTCGAACCAGGTTGAACCAGTCCGGTCTTGAAATTTCCATCCGTTCCAGCTGAATCAGCCGGTACTCCTCTGTTCCCCTGGCCTCTCTGTCACCCACATCCAGGCTTCGTTCATTGACATGCCTTGTTTCCACCATCGCCTCCGGCATGGCCCCGCCGGATTCACCCGGTTCCGAGCTCCTACCAAACCAGTCCCTGACCTGCTCGGACAGCTGTTCAACGGCCGGATCTGTTCCCGGCAGAAACAGCGCCACCAGCAGGCAGACCGGCAGGAGCACGGACAGGACGAATGCCCCGTCCCGCAGGCCGGCGAAAGGCCGGATCAGCAGGAACATGCCGCACAGAAACAGAAGCACATTCACTGCTGCGGGAAAAGCAATCCCGAAGTAGGCCTGACCAAGGGCCAAACAGGCCAGGACAATTGTCCCGGCCAGTGGCCTGCTGAACAGAGCCAGCGTGAGGAAAAAGACCAGGGCTATTGCGAAGAGGAGCATCAGCGCCGGAAAAAACCAGGCCGGGTCTGATCCCGGCAGGCGTTCATACAGGTAGGCGTTTCGGGATTCACTGATTTCATAAACCCGGTTCAGCACGGCTGCCGTTCCGGAACGGAACCCCGGAACCATCAGTCCCACCAGGAGCAGGAGCACCAGAATCCCCGCGCTCAGCCAGATCCACTTTCGGTGATTCCTTTCTTTCATACGCTCTCCTGTCCGGGGGTTTCCCTCAGAATAAGATCCTCAGTGCCCGCGTTCCGGGGGCGGATCAATACCCGAATGATGCGGTGCCCCTCCCAGTCCGGATCCGGAGCATCCTCCGGTTCATCCGTAAAAAGAAAAACCGAGGCATGTCTGGGTTCATCCTCTTCGGAATCCATGAGAAGTTCTCCAAGAAGAAGCCGGTCCCGTGCCTCACTGAAGGATTCCGCCTCCGCCGCCCTTCTTCCCCGTATTCCCATCGCGTGCGGAATACGGTCCATGAACAGCCCGTTTGAAAACGAGAGCATTGCCGAGAGCAGCGCATCCCGGATTTCCTCCTCCGCGCAGCGACTGTCAAGCACCAGAAGCGGTGTCCGATCGTTCAGTGTGTCATTTTCCCGGATCAGCAGCTGATCTGCTTTGGAGGACAGCTTCCAGTGAATGGACTGAATGCGGTCCCCGGGCAGATATTCTCGAACCCCGTCCGGTTCGAAGGAATCCGGGCCCTTGAACCGGGATTCACGTTCCCCATCCTCTGCAAAGAGCTCCTCCATCTGCATCAGCTGCGGATCGACCGGAAACAGCATGGGCTCTATGATGCAGATTCGTTTCCGCACAGCCGCGTCCTTGGACATTTCCAGATGGCTCCTGTCCGACCTGTAACCAGGAAACGTCCGGCTGAAAGAGCACAGTCCGAAAAGATCCGAGCACTCCACACTGTCCAGACTAACCTCTACCGCTCCGCAGTGCTCCTGCAGCTCGAAGGCGCCTGTTCCATCCGTGCTCCGGCAGAGAATGCGCAGTCTGCGCAGACCGGAAAACGAGTGCACCACGGTCACGTTTCCGTAGACACGGACCCCTGGAAAGGTTCGACCGGTCCGCAGAAGACCGGGAATCTTTTCCATTTTCCGTCCCCGTTCCGGAAGGTCCAGTGAGGCCCGGACACGGCCAGATGCCCATCTCGCCAGCAGCACAGACACAGCCGGAAGTGCAACTGTGGCAACGAGGAGGATGCGGGTGCCGGTGTTGTTTTCAAAGAAATACAGCGCAAGGATGCAGAGAAAGGCGATCACAAAGATCAGTCGGTTACGCCACATCTTACAGCCTTTCATCCGGTGTACGTACCCTGGCAATTACCTGTTCAAGGATGCTCTGCTGCGTTTCGCCTTCCAGGCGGGCCCGGCGGCTGAGCTGTACCCGGTGATTGCAGACTGGATGCCAGACCGTGACCACATCGGATCCGGTGATGTAATCCCGGCCATCCATGAATGCACATGCCTTTGCCATCCGGGTCAGAAAGAGCGTTCCTCTCGGACTGATGCCCATTTCCAGCCTTTCCTCCTCACGCGAGGCCAGAGCCAGATCCGTGATGTACTCAAGAACCTCCTCCCGGATGGTCACGTGCTCTGCCTCACGCTGCAGCTCCAGCAGCTCCGTAAGTGAGAGCACCGTACCAATTTCCTCAAGGGGATTTGCATTCAGGCGGTCCCGCAGGAGCGTCATCTGTGCCTCCCTGTCCGGATAGCCGATGCTCAGGCGAACCATGAACCGGTCCACCTGGGCCTGTGGCAGGGGATGCGTTCCCGCCGCTCCCACAGGGTTCTGAGTCGCAATGACATTGAAGGGCTTTGGGAGCGGATAGGTTGCCCCGTCCACGGTTACCTGCCCTTCCTCCATGGCCTCAAGCAGGGCTGACTGCGTTTTACTGGAGGTTCGGTTGATCTCATCCCCCAGGAGCAGATTGGTGCCCGACAGGATACCCGGATGTTAGGAAAATGTGCCGCTCTCCCGGTCATAGATGGAATAGCCGACAATGTCCGAGGGCATGACATCCGGGGTGAACTGAATCCGTCTGCCGGTGAGGCCGATCGCCTTGCTGAGGGCAAGAGCCAGGGTCGTTTTCCCGGTGCCGGGAACATCCTCCAGCAGGATATGTCCCCCGGCCAGAATGGTCATCAGTATCTGCCGGATAATGTGCTCCTTGCCCACAATGACCCGTCCGACACTCTGTATCACTTCATCCGTTTTCTGCATTGTCGCTGTCCTTTCCGGTAAAAGAACGGGAAAGCCTGCCGCTTTCCCGTTTTCTCAGTTCAAATTCCCGGTTTTCCTGTCTCAGTCATCTTACTCAATGGTGATTCGCCCTGCCGGCTGCTCATAGGCAGCATCCACATGGTTCCCCAGAACCTCACTCAGATACATCCACACCACATCCCGTACGACCGCTGTCGTGATCGTGCTGTGCTCAACGGCCTCAGCCGCCTCTTTCATCACATAGGAAACATCCATTCCGTTGAAATTGGCATTGCTGGTAATGACCGCATACAGAGCATCTTTGTCAAAGGGCTCCCCGTTTACGAATTCAATACTGACTCTGCGAACCGAATTGGCCTTGAACCAGAAATCCCCGTACGCCTCGCCGGCATCATAGGTTTCTTTCGTGTTGACCGTATAGGAAAGGCCGGATACCTGCATGAAAGCGGCGCAGGCATCTTTGCTCTCCGCCCCACAGGGAATTCCCTGAGAACAGGCCTCAAGCTGCTCCAGCAACTGGCTGCCAGTCATGTAAACAACCGCAACCTTGTTCGGATACGGAAGAACTTCCGCAATCTTTTCCGCATTGAAGACACCGGGTTCAATATCGGTTTTGAGGTTGCCGGCATTCCACAGTGCCACGATATGAGCCGCATCCACATCCAGGGACGTAATGCCCGCCTTCACATCGTCCTCTTCAAAGGCTTCATTGATCTTTCCGGAATCGGCAAACCAGTGAAGCGCATCTGCCCAGAGATCCCCCAGGTTTGTCTCCCCTGCCCGGACCGCGTCGCCACCCAGCAGCGAATAATCCGTATACGCCTCAAGCGACTCATCCAGTTCAACCGTGTTTCCGTGCGCATCGACGAACGTGCCGGCAAATCCGGACACAGCCGCAAGGCACAAAGCCGCCGCCAGAACAAAAACAGCAATCTTCTTCATTTTTTTCCTCCGTCTCAAAGGCTTTGCTGTTTTTGCAGCAGAGCCCAGTTTTTCCGGTATGCAAAAAAGTGCCCGGATTCTCCTTGTGGAGCCATGGCACCTTGTGATACCAGATCTATCCTGAATACTCTGCTTATGCAGACCTGTCAGCTTATGCGAACTTTCTGTAGTCTACCATACCCTTCACGGAAAGTCCATACTGTCCCACAACTTTTTTCCGGGCATGGAATGCCGGACAGTTCCGGTGCTCCGGCCCTGTCCGGTGCTCCTCTCCCCTCACTTCTGTGCCAGTACGGTGATCCACGGTTTGGAAGGATGATGGTCACTCGTGACTTTCCGGAATCCGGCTGCTTTCAACGCGTTTTCAATCTGCTCCGCCGTGTAGATTTTCATGCCTTCAATGATCTTCTCATACTTCTGACCGGCAGCATCCAGCCCGTCCGACTCGTTGCAGATCATGAAGATTCCCCCGTCTTTGAGAACATTTGCCACCTGCGAAAAGCACTTTTCCAGTCCCGGCCAGAAATAGACGGTTTCAAAAGCCGTGGCCAGATCGAATGTGGCGGCGGGCAACTGCAGGGCGGAAACATCTCCCTGCCGGACAACACACCGCCCTTTGCCAATCATGTCCTTATTGTACTCCTGCGCCTTTTTCACGGACAGCTCCGAATAGTCGATTGCCATCACATGTGCATCCGGATACCGCTTCAGCTGTTCACCGGCGTTCCGTCCCCCGCCGCAACCCAGATCCACCGCTTTCTTTGGCTTAATGTCCGGCAGATGCTCAAGTCCCCAGTCTGCCATTCCGGCATGACCCGAATTCATCCCGCTGAGCATCACTTTTCCCATAAACCCTTCCGGCTTTCTCGTCTGACTCACAAAATCCTTGAAAAGACCCATCTTCCTGTCCTCCCTTGCCCGTATTCATCCTGTAGTTCCATACCCCGATTTCGGTTTGTTCTGCCCCGTTGATGAACATCCCGGCATTCGACCTTCGCTCCGTGCTCTCTTCCGGAGCACGGCCAGATGTGCCCTGTCCCCTTCCTCACATTTTAAAACTCCTGACAGGTCCGCCATGGCCTGACGAGCATGGCGAAGGGACAACATGCACACCCTGCAAAGTTCTCCATGTCGGAAACAACACCCGGAGATTTGCCGGGGCAGATGGATCAACCCTGAATCCGTTCCCCATCTGCCCGGCAAATTTCGGAGGGCGTTACGTGCTCAATCCGCGCCGGAAACGTCCAGGTCTGTCATGCACTGCATGCCGGCAAGATTCTCCTCACATAACAGTGTA
>JAFUBF010000401.1 GCA_017460325.1 Clostridia bacterium
ACTTTTGTTTATTATATCCAGAGTCAAAATTATGGAAATTGCAAACTCATCAATTTCTTGCAAAAAGGTGGAATTTACTCGTACAAAGTGGAAGTTACTTTTGCAATCGACAATTTCTGAAAAATTTGCGCTTTTGTGCCAGTCGTACATAAGTGAACCTGTGCTTATTTGACAGTTTGTTGACAATACACAAATTTGCCGAACTGTTTTTCCGCATCTCAGGAGGCCTTCAGACGTGTATTTCAGATGTGTCGGTGTTTCTTTCTGAAACTGCGCACCTGAATACCCTGGGGCAAAGCATGAATAAACGGTTACGGAAAGGGCGCCATTAGCAGCTCCACCGGGCACATCCCGCAGGGATGAAAAAAGGAGCATTTCTGATGAAATGCTCCATGTTTCGGTTTTCGTATGACAGTAAAACAGAGTCAGGGTTCTTCTGCTTCAATCTCATATTCTCCGCATTGAAGCTCGAGTACGTTATCCTCACAGCTCTGTCCGTTCACCCGTGTGATTCTGCTGCCCTCCGGAACGGTAAAACAGGCAGATGCGTTAAAGGGGATGGCGACGGTGTACAGAATACCGTGTTCATTTCGTTCCCAGCGAACCGTATACCGGCCTGCTGCGGAATCGTACCGGCATTCAGCCCAGTCAAGTCGCCTGTCCGGTTCAGGGCGGATAATGGCATGCCTGAATCCCGGACAGTGTTCATCCGGCCGAAGACCGGTCACTGTCTGATAGATCCACTGCACGATGGAACCATATGCATAATGGTTCATGCTGTTCATGCCCGTATCGCTGACATGCCCGTCGGGCAGGACGGAGTTCCAGCGTTCCCAGATGGTCGTCGCGCCGAGATTGACCTCGTACAGCCAGCTCGGATAATCCTCGTTCAGCAGCAGTGTATAGGCAACGTCGGTCATTCCGTACCGGCTGAGTACCGGGCAGAGCTGATATGTGCCGACAAAGCCGGTATCAAGGTGATCTCCTCTGGCCTGCAGCCGTTCCCGCAGACCGGCCGCAACCACAGGCCGCTGCTCCGGCGGAACCAGATCCAGGTTCAGTGCCAGCACATGGGCGGTCTGTGTCTGGATCCGCAGGCTTCCGTCCGCGTTCACATACCTCTCCCTGAAGGCGTTACGGATATCCGCCGCCAACCGTTCATACCGGGCAGCATCCTCCGATTTACCGAGAACCCGGGCTGCTTTCATCGTCAGCACGGCGGAGAGATAGTAATAGCAGGTTGCCACGTAGGCGGTTTCCGTTCCGCCAAGCCGGCTCTCCTTATTCGGATTGTCCAGTGCCAGCCAGTCCGCGAAGTGGAAGCCGCTGGACCAGATGTGTGTATTATCGCATTTCGTCTCATCCTCATGGCGAATATACTCCACCCAGAGACGCATGTTTTCATACTGCTCCGCAAGGAGTGTCCGGTCGCCGTAATAACAGTACAGATTCCAGGGAATCACCGTGGCGGCGTCTCCCCAGGCGCAGGATCCGTCCTGACGGTCCGTCTCCTCCATCTGTTTTCTGCCGCCGAGTTTCATCCGCCGAACCGTCAGGGCATCCGGAACAACATACGGAACACTTCCGCCCCGGGCACGCTGTTCAAGGAGCATATCGGAAAGATACTTCGAATAGAACGCGGGGGTATACATATTGTATGAAGCAGTTTCGGAAAAAACCTGCGCATCCCCGGTCCAGCCCATGCGCTCGTCTCTCTGAGGACAGTCAGTGGGAATGTCAACGAAGTTCCCCCGCTGACTCCAGAGGGCATTCTGAATCAGACGGTTGACTTTTTCATTCGAGGTAAGGAGGGTTCCGGTTGGATCCAGCCCGGACCAGATCGCCTCCGCTCTGAAGGAAGCATTTCGGATCTGTGCATCGGACATTCCCTCAACCTTCACATAGCGGAAGCCGAAGAAGGTAAAGTGCGGCCTGACCTCGGCGGCGGTCCCATTTGAGATGTACGTGTATTCCGCCTGAGCCGTCCGGAGAGTATCCCGGTAAAAACAGCCGTCCTGCAGCAGCTCCCCATACTGAAGCCGGACTTTCTGCCCCTCCGGCAAAGTACACGAAAAGGTAGCCCATCCGGCCATGTTCTGCCCAAAGTCCAGAACCAGCTCCCCGGCAGATGTATGCAGAAGTTCATATTCGGTAAACGTTTTGAGGACTTTTACAGGCTCCCCGATCCGCTCAATCAGGCTGCCTTCAGGGGCCTCTGCAGGAATAGCGGACTTCCTTTCTGCCGTTAAAAGCAGGCGGGAATCGAATACTTCCCCGTCATAGAAATTGCCATCCGTAACCGGCGAGGGACTGCAGGTCCATTGTTCATCTGACACAAGAACCGTATGCTGTCCGTTGGCATAGTCGATATGCAATTCACACAGCATCTGCATCTGCGTGCCATAGAGGCAGTCTGCCTGCGCACCAAAGCCGAACCGGCCCATATACCAGCCTTTACCGAGCATGACATCAAGCTCGTTATCCCCTTCCCGGAGCAGCCCGGTCACATCATAGGTCTGGTACTGGATCTGGTACTGATAGCTGTCAAATCCGGGCGTAAAAATCTCATCCGAAATTCTCTGCCCGTTCAGGGATGCCTCATACTGGCCCAGTCCGCAGATATAAAGACGTGCCCGTTCAATCAGAGATTCTGCATGGAATGATCTGAAAAAGACCGGGATATCGTCAAAGGGCGCCCGAATCCATTTTCCCGCCCAGGGTTCATCCCGTTTTGCCGTCTCAAAGGAGGCAACATCGGACACACCATGATCCCCGTCATCTGCAGTAACCTCTACCTGCCAGTAGTACCGTGTTCGTGGCCGGAGAGGAATACTGACCGGTACAGCCAGGGATGAAAGGTCCTCCGACACACCGGTATCGAAAAGCAGTTCCGTCATTCGTTCATCTGCAGAGATTCTCAGTCGGGCATTTTTCTGTTTTCTGCCGGTCGATTCCGAGACCACCCACGAAAAAACCGGCTGAACGATCCGGGCACCCAGTGGCTCTGAAAGATGGCAGGTTCTCATTTTTTCAATCTTCATGTAGCGATTCCTCCTCTCCGGCTGTTACAGCCCTGTAACAGCCAAAACGATAAAGCCAATAATCGAAACAAGCGTAGACAGCGAAAGTACGGACGAGAGAAACACCCGCTGTTCAGTGCTCTTTGCAAATACCGGAAGGACAAACGGGGGCGGCAGAAGAAACATCAGATATACTGCACTGTTCAGCCGGGGCTCAATCCGGAACAGGTGCAAAACCGTCAGGAAAAGGCCACCAAGCACGGTCATGATCAGCAGTCGCAGTCCGAGTACCGATACCGTCTCCCGCCACGGAATGTCTTCAAGAACCAAATCATATCCGATGGAGAGCAGAATCAGAGAACTGACAGGTGCAGAAATGAAATCCGTACACCGGTCCAGAAGAGCGCTGATGCCGGAGGGCTGCAGACTGCGGTAAATTCCTGTCGCACCCAGCAGCACGCCTGCGGCGATCGCCCAGATGATCGGCGAGAATACCATGTCGCGGAGCAGCTTTCCCGTATCCGCTTTCTCATCCTCTTTGACAGCCAGCAGGACTTTGTACAGGGTAAAAACAAAGAGCACCTGTCCCAGGTCGATTCTGGCAAATTCAGCGGTCCTTTCGCTTCCGTACAGCAGCGTAAACAGTGCATACCCCAGCATTCCGGCCTCAAAGCCGGTCGTCAGAAAAGGGATGAACGTGTTGTTCATTTTGAAGCAGCGCCCCAGCACCTTTCCCAGGCAGTATGCAGCAATACAGAGCATATACATCATCAGGGGGATGACCAGATCCATGACGGTGTAACGGGTTGCGGCAAACGTATGGAGCAGGACTGCCGGAAGTCCGATATTCACGGCAACAAATTTCAGCGTATCCACACCCTCCCGTGACAGGAGGTGTTTCCTTCGGCAGAGCATTCCCAGTCCGAGCGTAATGATTACGGGAAGAATGATCTGCAGGGTTTCGATCGTTCTGTTCATTCTGAATGCTCCCTCCAGTTCGCCGAATCTGCAAAAAACAGACGTGTTCCAGCTGCACCTGTCTGCCCGCGAATGAGATCCGATTCTCGTCTGATTCGCCGTACAGGGAAAAGCGTGATGCGATAATTGGTGTGCAACCGGGAAAATGAAAAATTCTGACACAAAAGCATGGGATAACAAAAGGCCAGTTCCTCTTCCCGGGCCTATCTGCCTTTTCCGGAAAAGGAAACTGGTCCTCGTCAAGGTAAACTTTTATTGCTCAGTCCCCACATGCTGATATAAGATGCAGGGAAAGACCGAGCGAAGAAACGCGCATCGTAACTGTATATGCGGGCCAGGAAATATGATCAGGTCCTTTCGGATGTTGCTGAGGAGAGAAAAGACCATTTGGCGTCACTGATGATTAACACCGGACGAAATTTTCCCATCCTCTGAAACGCCGGAGAATTAATACGTCAGTGTGGTCAGCTTCTCCGTCAGTTCGGAAATTTTGTTTACGCAGCGCTGAATCTGCTGACGATCCGCATCGGACAGATTTTTACGCTTGCGGGTTTTCCGAATCAGTCGGCTGTACCCGATCAGGGAGGCCTTTTCCGCAACCTCATTCAGGCGTTTTTCATCATTGCTCTCCAGGTAATGACTCAGGAACAGACGGAAAAAGTTGCGTGCGCTGTCATAGGAAAAGCCCATGAATTTTTCAACGACAGCGGGATTATCCTCCCCCAGGATCACGTAAAAATAATACAGATCACTGAGTTCTATGATGGAATGTCCCGTGGACAGGCGATCCATGTCAATCATCAGAGGCTCGCCGTTCTGAACAAAGACGTTTCCTGTGTGAAAATCGCCGTGAAGCATCGCATGGGTTTCAGGCAGGCCGTAGACCAGTTCCATGCATTTTCTGGAGAGGTCCTCATTTACCTGTCCGATGCCATCTTCAATGTATTCACGCACCCTGGGGAAGGCTTTGGGGAATCCGTCTTCTTCCGTAACCTGGATGCTGTGAATCGTGCGGGCAAGTTCCGCCATCATTTTCGCGTAGGCATCTACCTGACCGGTTTTTGCGATAAGGCTTGAAATCGTTTCTGAATCCACCAGTTCATACATGGCACCGTAATAGTCCTCATCCACTGAGACGATGCCAAATGAAATTGCAGTCGGAATTCCCAGAATGAAGGCCTTGCGGGCCATGGAGATTTCCTGCTCTACATCACGATACGTATTGTTCTCATTATAGACTTTAATGACCAGTTCGTCGTCGTAACGATATACGTCTCCCTTGGCTCCCCTGCCAATGCGTTTACAGCCCTTGACGGAAACATCCCGGTATTTCCTGTACCGTGCTTTGGCTGAATCAAAGGAGCCCGGCCAGATAAAGTTGATGTGACTGATGAATTCCTTGAATGCACCGGTCTTGTTCAGGAAAATTTCCAGCTGTTCGGCGATACTCTGATAGTACCAGTGCTGCATTTCGGGATCACGCTGATGGAAAATTTCCCACAGTTTTTCCCCTTTTTCCGCGTAATTGTGCGCCAGAGAACGGATATTGGCCAGTTTATCCGCCAGCCACAGCATCCTGACTCCCTGATCGGTGGTATTTTTCAGTGCTTTCAGGGATTCTTCCTTACGCTTTTTCCAGCTCTCGGAGGGAGATAATTCGGGATATTTGTTTTCCGATTCAGAATCTACCAGGAAAGCGACGCGATCTCCGAAACGTTTCCGGATTTCCGACAGTGTTCCGTCGGTATCCTCTACAATGTCATGCAGGATCCCTGCGGTAATCACATCCTGATCATCCGTCATCGTAGCGAGAATTTGCGCCACCTCAAGCGGATGCAGGATATACGGAATGTATCCGAGCTTACGCACCTTCCCCTGATGCAGAATCGTTGCATAGATAATCGCTTCTTCAATTTTGTTCATCATGATCAATTAGCCTGCCTTGTCGTTTGAATAACCAAATGGGCGAATCGAAAAGCAACCGATTCGCCCGATTCGATGGATCGATCTATCGCCCTGTACTGTCTGGCTGAATTGATGGCGAATCCGGAAGGCGAAACCGCCGGAGTGACGTCAGCGCTTCATTCACTTTTTCGCTCCCGGTATATCGGAGGTGTGCTGCTTCATCCTTTTTTATGATGGCAGAGGGTCACTGCAAATCCGGACGGGGAAATCAGATAGGTATCCCTGGATGAACTCGTCTCGGTCACCTTGTCACCACGCGTATTGATGAACCCATGCGCGATAAAAAATGCATAGGCTTCATCAAAATCATCCACATTGATCCGAATGGACGTCAGATCATGCGGGACATGGTGAGAACTTGCAACATCCACATGAAAACCGTTGGTATCGCGCATACGAACACTGGTGTTTTCCCCGCCCTCAATGTCGGTCTTTTCATGTCGTTTTTCAAAGCCCAGGTCTTCGAAAAGGCGGATAATCTCCTCCGAATGCTGCGAGACAATCAGCGGGTTAAACGATGTGATTTTCATTGTTTTCTTCTCCGGCTGGCACTTGTCAGCCTTTCAGCTCTAAAATGTCCGATGGACAAAGAACAGCGAAAACTGTCCCGGAAGAGAAGCGATTTCGCTCGTAAGGGATTCCTGTCAGGCCTGCCGCTGAACCGGCTTCCGTTCGCCTGCCCGTATCCCCCACCCTGTGCACAGGAGCCGGCGGATACGTTGGGCTGTATCCGGCAAATTTCGGAACCGACTGGAAACGGAACAGCACTTTATTAGGGGGTTCCGTGTTCATTTCGGCCGATAATATACCAGATGCAGGGCAGCGTGTCAATCATTTCTCCCTCCCCTTCATCCCATCTCATGAGAGGGACGCCTGTTCCCCGGGATATGAGAAAAGGAATAATGGAAATAGCCGGTAATGCGCCGAATGGAG
>JAFUBF010000402.1 GCA_017460325.1 Clostridia bacterium
AGTGGAAGCGGAGTATTTACATGGGCAGATAGTACAGAAGAGCACCCTCATGTGTTAGTTGCAAATTGGAAAAACAATAAGATAAACGGTCTGGGGAAGTTAACCTATGTCAGTGGTGATGTCTTCGAAGGTGAGTGGAATGACAGTAAAATAAACGGCCGGGGGAAGTTAACCTATGTCAGCGGTGATGTCTTCGAAGGTAACTGGGAAAATGAAGTTATCAGTGGTTACGGTGTGTATACATGGGCAGATAGTACGGAAGAACATCCTCATATTTACGAAGGTAACTGGGAAAACAGCAAGATAAATGGCCAGGGGAAGATGACATACTCCAATGGGGACGTTTACGAAGGTGAATGGAAAGACAATAAGAGAAATGGTCGGGGAAAGATGACCTACTCCAATAGAGATGTTTATGAAGGCGAGTGGAAAGACAATAAGAAAAATGGCCATGGAAAGATGAGCTACTCCAACGGCGAAGTTTATGAGGGCGAGTGGAAAGACGATGAGAAAAACGATCAGGGAAAGGAGGCTCGTGAGTGAATTCGAAAAAACGGTAGACCAGAGTGAATAACGGATTGATTTTCCCGACCTGAGGGTCAGGAGCCCATCAGCGCCTGATCCTCCCCGGGTTGGGTGGCCAGGGGTATTCGCCTCAGTGGATTTCTCTCATATCAAACACCAATCCGGATGATCACAGGTAATAACTCATGAAATTATGCCGGGAATGACCTGGCTTATAGATCAGTTCTGACGATATTGAGAATAATCCGGTTATCTTGCCTTGGGGGAAATGCGGTGTCGCCTGAAGAACGGGATTTTTGAAAGGCAGATCCGGACAACAAGTTCCGAGTCAGGAGGAGAAAAAGAATCCCCCGATCTGTGCGGATCGGGGGATAACATTGGCGTTCCTTATAGCTGCGATGCATATTTCTTCTGATCCTCATCGGAGATCTCTAAAATATCCATCGCCCCTTTTGCGGACAGCTTCAACGTCGACATCAGACTCTTAATGCATTTAAGTGTTGCCTTTGTAATGCCCTTCTCCAGTCCTTCCTCAAATCCCTCTTCCTTAAAAAGAGCCATGGTCTCGGTTTCATTGTACTCAGTAAGCAACATTTTCTTCCCCTCCACTCGGTTGGCCATTAAGAACAGCCTGATCTCAAAATCTTCCGGTATATCGTTCAAAGCTTTGTCAATGGACTCCTCTATGCTCATTTGTTTCCGATTCGCACGGATGGCCGCAACGGTCCATGTGTACGCCTCCGGCGGCCTGCATGGTTTAACCATATCAGGACTATGTCCGGGATGGATCATTCTTACCTGAACGTGTATATCCGACACGGCTCACATGTCTTCAGGAAACGGGCCGGAAAGGCCAGGTACCCTCTTCTCCGGTATGTGGGTTGTTCCATTACAGAAAGTAACGAGCCTTCGCACAGGGAGAGAGAACCGTTTCGAACCGTACCTGTTCTTTTCCTGCAGGGGAATCAGAACCTCAAAGATGTTCCCGGTGTATTGCATCATCCTGAGAGACATGTTTGGATTGAAAGAAGAGGGCCCGGTGATCTGCACCGGTTTGTCAGGCAGTATCTCCTGTCAATTGTACGGTGCCGAAAGCCAAAGCAAGGTGAAAGAAGATGGATGTTCGCAGAGATTCAGCTCATCCATGACCAGGAGCGACACATCGTCCAGTGCTCATGTACAGGGCCTTGTTTTCCTGGGTGAAAAAGGCTGCAGGTCAGCAGATTCCCGCATTTGGGGCAAACGGTAGTGAGAATCTTAACCGGGCATGACGGATGAGACGGCGGATGATGGCGTTTCCTTCCCGAGGCAGTTGCCCAATGCCTTCGCAAAGTGCTTTTTGAAGTTCTCTGCTGCTTTCCTGCCTGTCGAATCATCCGGCTGCAGCATATCAAACGCATGCAGATTCGTATTAGACGTCCACCTCTGCCTATCTACCGGCGTCCCGGAGATGCTTTACATAGGGCAGTGTCTCAGCGTAGAACGGCTCACCATCGCCCACGAAGGTATAGCAGGGCGGAAAAATGGAATAATCCGTCTGGTTTGCCGGAGCTGCATGAGGTGCGTTTCGTTGCAGCCCCCCTCAGATACATACGCCACCCCAGATGGTTGCCCCGGGTGTTCCAGACCCTGCCGTGATTGTCACGGGAACTCTCTGTATCAGGGTTGCTGATCATCGGGTACAGCGGCATCTGGAAAGAAACACGGATTCCCCGAGCTCTTGCCATCATACACACGGCGACAGCCAGTCTGCCGCCCGCGCTTTCGCCCCCGACCATCAGGGTGTCGGGCTACTGACTTATATACGCCAGAACAGCATAGCAATCATCCACAGCTGCCGGATAGGGGTTTTTGCCATGCGAGCCGGTAGCCGGGCAAATGTTGCGCCATACTGTTTCACCAGGTCAACGGCCTGGCTCATGTAAACCATTTCCTTCATGCCGAGGATGAATCCCACGCCGTGGATCCAGAGGACAGAGACCGGAATGGACGGACAGTGGGACGGAGAAGAAGCGTGGGAACACGTCCGATTCGGATTCGTTGTACAGCAGATTCTTTATCTGGCCAGAGTTTCATCGGAGGACTTTCTCCATCGGTTTTCCTTTCGCCAGCTCATCTACCAGCTTGTCAAGCTGCCGCATTTTCTTCTCCGTCGGGTCTGTTATTGCCTCCACCCGAATCCCGCATACTGAACCGGTAATCAGCTCAGATCTCGGATTCCAGGCAGGAGCCAGGGACAGGAACTGGCCGTAGGTCAGTCCTTCCGGGATATCTGCACGAACATACCCTGTCAGCCAGTGGATACATTCATCGACCTCCTCACAGGTCCGTCCTTTCTTCCCGGCTTTCGTCACCAGAGCTTCGTAAACTCTGCTGAAGCTCATGTCAAATACGGATTGTCTGGGCATTACCGCAGAACCCCCTCCGCGATCTCCACCGCGTTTCGCACACAGTCATCGCATTCGCAGAGGACTACGCCGGTGTCCCTGCCTTTCAGATCCTTACAGATGGTCGCGTGGCACATGGTCTCGAACTGATGCAGGACGCCTGCGGCATCCCTGAGTATTGGCTTTCCCTGGTACTTTTTTATGCCCATCAGCATCTGTGCGCCGATCAGCGCACCGCAGGTTGCCTCCAGACATCCCATGCCCACACCAAAGGCCGCGCCGATCTTTTTCAGTTCGTCCTCCGGCATACCGACTTCATCGGTAAAGGCACACAGCACTGCCTGGCAGCAGTTGCAGCCGTTGTGTTTGAGCTGGACCGCGTATTCTTTTCGATTCATGTTACCGCACTCCGTATTCTTGATTGGGTTACCTGTATGCACAGTCCGCCAGATGGTCATTCACAATCCCGATGGCCTGGAGAAGAGAGTATGTGATGCACGGGCCGACATGAGTTATGCCGCGCTTCTTCATATCCCTCGACATACGCCGGGACACATATGATGCAGCCGGGATCTCGTCTCGTGTCTTCCAATGTCTGTCAATTTGCTTTCCGTCTGTGAAACTCCAAAGATAGGCATCAAAAGAGCCGAACTCCTTCTGAATCTGCTGTACTACCTGAGCGTTCTTCCGGACGCTGTAGATCTGGCCCCTGTTCCGGATAATGTCGAGATTCATCAGCTGCGCCTCCAGTTCCTCATCCGTCATTTTGGCGCAGGCATCGATTCTGAAATCATGGAAGGCAGCGCGATAAGCTTCCCTCCTATGCAGAATGACTGACCAGGACAAACCCGCACTTGCCCCTCCCAGACACAGCATCATGAACTGGTAATCATCGTCATGGTTGATCTTGCACCACTCATGATCATGATATTCTTCCAGGATCGGATCACCCTCAGTCCATTTGCGACAGTCTCTAAATAGCTCTATCACGCCCGGCAAATCATTCATCACATCCTGGGACAATACGTATCGTTCCAGATCGGGTGGCAGTTCGCCCCGCTTATCCGCTTCGTAGTCCTCCTGCCATTCACCGGAGGTGTAGTAGGCCTCAAGAAGAGACAGGTTTTCCATAGGAGAAAGGTCCGAATCATCATTAAACAGACGCTCGTAGCGTTCCACCCGCTCGATCCGATCCAGACGGTAAAAACGGCGGTAGGTCTTTCCATCCCGCTCCACGGTTTCATTCCACATCTCCGCCGGACGAACCCACAGATCCCCTTTACCATAGAGGGCACGGTAAACTACCATGGGCTCATCCGTCTCGCTGTGTCGCGCAATGCCGACCACCTCATATAGCTTGCCTTTAAAGTGGCGATATCGTCCGGGCGGGATCGCTCGAACCGCTTCTTCGTAAGTCATTTCTCTCTTTCCTCTTTCTCAGGGCAGCAGGTACATCGCTGACCTTTTCGCTGTGTATAACCCCCTGGTCTTTCTTCCCGGTATTCTATCCGATGCTCTTTGTTTTCTGCCAGTCTGACACGGGATCTCCCATGCCCCTCACACGATGACAGGTGTTGCGTCTGAATGTTTCAGGGACACTCATGTACGGCGTCTCTGCAGAACCGAGAGCCTCTTCGTCTGAGATACCGGGATCTTTTGCCAAACGGTATAGGGTGTCCGCTGCACATTTCTCCCAATCAGCTTTCCCGCTGCCAATATCGTTGATCCTGTGGTGCGCCGCTTTTCACACAAAGACGGTACCCTGTTAAATTCTGTTTTTCGGGCAGTTCACCCGACGAACCAGCCTTCGTTCTCCGTCGTGTCTAATTGTAACGGTCTCCTGTAGGAAATACAAGAGGGCCTTGCTTCCGAACCCGGAATAATACGTGAACATTGTCAGCCCAAACCACCGGAAGTGCAATATCAGCTGTTATCCATCCGGTATCCCTTCTCCCGGTTCACTTTCGTCAGAATTCGTCCGTTCTGTTCTTCGATACCCATGCCCGCGGGCAGACGATGAACCCAACTATGTCCAGGCAGTCTCCTGTTTTCTTCGAAATCAACCCCATTCACCCGGTTTTTGCGGATCACAGTCATAAGGTTCCCGGATGCCAGTTTCCGCAGTTGCTTTTTCCATCTGACACAGGCTGTGGTGGCATCTTTCTCTGCGTTCAGCTGGCAGTGGGTTTTCATAGCAGGTGTGGATGGCCTATCTTTGCGGCTTCTTCTCTGCGTGAGAAATGCATGGGGGAGAGCTGATGCAGGAAGGCAGCATTGGTCGATCCATCCCGCACCTCGGGGATCAGAGGTGCTTTCGGGGTCTGAGGTACGGTCGGGGACTGTGCAGGCGGGATCATGATCTGAAGGGCGGGGATGAGGACTGCAGATCGGAATAATGGTACAGATCATAAGCCCACGCCATATTGGATAAGGCCTCAGACAGAGCCGAGCGGAATGAAGAAGAGATACGAACATCATGGAAACAGAAGGATTGGCGCTGCTTTTTATACACCGGGAGCTTTGACATATGAGCGACTGACCGTGGGTCCTGGCTCCATTGCAGGGACAGCCTGTGATCTTTGGCATCGCCCGGATGGGGGAGGTGCTGTGGGTGAGGCGGAGAGATGAACATCATTCCCGGCGAGAAAAGACAGGGGTTCGGCCATGCGTATGACCCGGAGAGGATGAAAGAGGTTTCCGGCGGACTTCCGAGTAGGGAGGAGCTTCGGCAAGAGGGAGAAAAAGAATCCCTCGATCTATGCAGATCGGGGGATAACATTGGCGTTTCTTATAGCTGCGATGCATATTCCTTTTGATTCTCACTGGAGATTTGTAAAGCATCCATCGCCTGTTTTGCTGAAAATTTTAACGTTTTCATCAAACTCTGAATGTTTTCAAGTGTTGCCTTTGTAATGACTTTCTGCATTCCTTCCTCACGTCCCTCTTCACGTCCCTCTTCCTTA
>JAFUBF010000403.1 GCA_017460325.1 Clostridia bacterium
GAATGTTTTCCAGAATGATTAAGAACTGGTTCGCCAAGGCCGGTGGACTGTCCGAATTCGTGCGGGCCATGCTTGAGGGGGATGCTCGGGGCATGAGCCTGTATCTGAATGAAATCATGTTGAATTCCATGAGTTCCTTTGACGGCGGTAAAAAAACATCCATCAAGCTGCCGGAGAATTTCTATCACGGCCTGGTGCTGGGACTTTTGGTGGAAAACAGCCAGGATTACCGGGTAACGTCCAACCGTGAAAGCGGATATGGGCGGTATGATGTGGTGATGGAGCCGAAAGAAGTCGGAAAACCGGCTGCCATCCTGGAATTCAAGGTATTCGATCCGCTGGACAACGAAAAGGGGCTAAAGGATACGGCTGAAAATGCTCTGAAACAGATTGAAGAGAAGCACTATGAGGCTGATTTCCTGGCTTGGGGTATTCCGGCGGAGAACATCCTAAAATATGGCTTTGCTTTCCGGGGGAAGAAATGCCTGATCCGAAAGCGGTAAATAAATGACCGGGAAGGCAACTCCGATAAACAGGGGATGCCTTCTATATTGAAAGAGGTACATTACCTGCAACATCTACCCAATACAAACAAACGAACAGGCATCCCGGGGATGCCTGTTTTTTGTGGTATATGGGGGATTACTGTTTCCCGATGTATCTGGCCTTTCCAAAGCCCAACATAAGACGGGCAATCGGCCCAAACAGGATCAGGAGGAGGCTGAATGCAGTTCCCTTCTCAAAGCATTTGGCCAGTTTCATCGACTGGATGATATGGATCACCAGCGCAGCAATGCCCAGGGCAAAGAAGAGGACTACCTTCCAGTTCTCGGAATCTGCCTGCAGGTTGAGGAATGGGATGCAGATGTTAATCACGGCGTAGACAATGCCCATCGTCCTGTTCCAGGAGATGTCATACTCCACGACAATATTGTAAAACGGAATCAACGACTTCCAACCGGGTTTGCCCGCCTTTGTAAAGATCTTCCAGTCGGCAATCACCTGAAATACAAACCACACAAGAGTGAACATTGCCATAGCACCGAAACTGAACCCCACAACAGCACCGGTCGCGGCCGCTTCCTCCGCTGTCAGATTCAGCTGGGCGGTTCCCTCCGCCAGCGCAACACCAAAAACGTTCATTGAAATCTTCCTTTCTCTTCTAAAACAGTTCAGCTTCTGCCGAACATATGCCCCCGGAAATGTCCGTTCAGGCCAGTTTTCGGCAGAAACAGGTTTCTGACCGGACTCAGCCGTTGGAGTCCGGCATCATATCATAGGGATTATCAAAGACAAAACCGGGCACACCCTCAGGCCACTGATTTTCCCATACCAGACGATGCTGCTCATTGACGGTAAACACGGCCTCAACCGTGTCCTCGCCGGTCACCCTGCCCGTCTCCTCATTGTTCACATAGGTAATGACATCGCAGGTGCCGATGGCCTCCAGTGTATCCCTTTCCCGGTTGTACGTTCCGTTGTACAAATAGGATTCCACCTGCCCCTTTTCGTTGGGGACATCCAGATAAATGGTATAGTGGTCATCTGCCCAGGTAATGTCGGCGGTGGCATTCACCCCCGGCCAGGTTCCCTCAAACCGTCCAATAGCCGTAAAGGTCAGCCCGTCGGCCACATGTTCCCTCATGTCATTCCAGACCAGCCGTCCCTGCTCATCCAGGGTAAAGACTGCCTCGCCGTCATCGTAGATCGGCCGCTCTCCCTCAAGGACTTCGTCGTTTTCAAACGTCGCAGGCCATTTCAGTGCCGACACCGTGCGCAGCTCACTGTCCTGCAGATTTGCCTTGTATTCCCAGACAAAACCCGTGCCCGCACCAACGTCCTCACACCTTTCAATCTCGATGATGAACCTGCCTTCCTCTGAATACGCATCCAGGTGATAGCCCTCACCAACCCAGACATTATCAAACGCTTTCGCGGTTTCCGACAGGTCCGTCTCTGCAAATGCCGAAAGCACAGACAGAGCGAGAATGAGGAACAGTATCAAAGCAACACTCTTTTTCATCCTTTCTCCTCCTTGACAGAAATTGCACCGTTCCCGGTACGTGCCCTATTATACCCGTTTTTCGGTTACATTCAATCACCTGATTTTCAAAATCGTTCCGTGTCCCCCGGATTCCGGAATTCCGCTGCCCTTCCCCGGATCACGGGATGGCCTCAGAGGGCGTTGCCCCGTCCAGACCCGCCAGGATCCGCTCCGCTTCCTTCCCCGCTTCCTCAAGTCCCAGTTCCGCTGCCCTTCTGTACCAGTCCAGTGCCGGGCTGATGACCCCGTAATGATTTTCGATGCACCACGCCGTCATATACATGCCGTTGGGATCCCCGGCCTCCGCCGCTTTCCGGTACCATCTGTACGCCTCCTCCGGATTCTCCTCCGTTCCGATTCCCTGCTGATACAGAAGCGCCAGATTGTACATACCATCCGGATCACCAAGTTCTGCCAGTTTCGAAATCCACCTGAAAGCGGCCTCCGCGTTTTGTTCCGTTCCGATTCCCAGCAGGTAGCAGCTGGCCAGCGGCAGCATGGCCTCCCGGCTGTCCAGTTCCGCCGCACGCAGATAGTTTTCAAATGCCATCGCCGGATTCTGTTCCGTTCCGATTCCGGAGAGATACAGGTTGGCAAGGCTGACCATCCCCTCCGGGCTCCCGGCCTCCGCCGCCCTCTGATACCACACAAAAGCTTCCGTCTCGCTCTGTTCACATCCAAGGCCCAGGGCATAGCAGATTGCCGTCTCCAGCATACCCCGAACCTCCCCGGCTTCGGCTGCCCGCCGGTACCACTCAAAGGCGGTTTCAAAGCTCTGCCCGACGCCCTTCCCGTGCTGATAGCAGTCTGCCAGGAAAATCATGGCCATGGGATTCCCGGCCTCCGCCGAGATGATCAGGGACTCCACATCATCCTCGCTGAACACCTCGTTCTGTGCCGCCTCCACCAGCGCCCCGCCGTAGGTTTCCCTGGACAGCGCCCGGTTCCGGTCCGCCATACGGGCATTGTGCCACATCAGGATCCCGAACACCCCTGCTATAGCGGCCACGGTTCCGCCGATTCCGGCCGCCCACTTCTGCCTGCGCTTTCGTTCCCGGTTGACCAGACGATCAAAGCGGACATCCAGCAAAATAGCCGTCAGCCGCAGAAAAGCCTTGTTCCGCCCGAGTTCCAGAACATTCGCGCCCAGCAGGTGCTTTTCCGGGATGTTCCGCAGCTCAGGATGATAACACTCCCGTTCCGGATAATCGCTCTCCGGTTCTCCGTCCACCACAAAGGGAATAATCCGGTCCTCCCGCCCCAGGGACTTGAAATACCGGATCTCCTCCCCGACCCATCTGGATCCCGCACTGGCCGTGGAGCAGATGACAATCAGGCAGCGGGACTGCCGCAGCGACTGCTGCAGTGACCCCTGCAGTTCCACACCGGCCAGGTCCGTCTGATCCCTGAACACGCGCAGATGATGCCGCCCCGATTCCCGCTCCTGCCGGATGCGCCTGGGCAGCGGAAACGTCTCCAGTTTCCGCTGCAGCCATTTCCCCCAACGGAGATCTCTGTGGCTGTAACTGATGAACGCATCATAAAGCCATTCGTCCATTGTATCCCCTGTCCCTGATGCACCGCATCAGCCTTTTTCGATACTCCACCGTAAACGGATCTTTCGGCAATGTTACTTTCCAGCCATCTGACTTTTCCAAACGGACGCAAAGCGTCTGGCCCTCTTAGGCATGAACCGCAATCGGGTCTTTCGGCAATGTTACCCTAAGATCGAATGAAATTTGGTCATACACGGGAAGATAGAGATTACCCCGTGCAATCCTTTGATTCATTAATCCTATTCTTTATATCTGAAACTGCACTATCAAATGCAGCTTGGGCATCAGCCAATGTTTTGTCGCATA